>QMMB01000008.1 GCA_003647035.1 Deltaproteobacteria bacterium
AGTGCCAGTGCCAGTCCCAGTGCCAGTGTCAGTGCCAGTGCCAGTGCCAGTGTTGGGGCGTAGGGAGGACAGGGCTTGGCGGAGGCGGGAGGCTAGTGGCCTTTCTTTGCCCTCGCCGTCGTGAAGGGAACGCACGCTGGCGCCATCGATCTCGAGCTCTCGCAGCTTCCATTCGCCTTCTCGTCGCGACAGGGCGAGCTTCGAGGGTCCGACTGCCGCGTGATCCGTGTGCTTGTCGCCGAGCAGGGTGTTGACGACACTCGCAAGCACGTCATCACGTTTTTTGTGTAAGCTCACGTTCGTCATGGAGACCAGTGGCCCATGTGAATCGACTACGTGAACGCTGAGCTCGTCGATGGCATAGGTCCTGCCCCCACCGGGAGTGCTCGCTGAGCCCACGGAGCGCGTAGACGTGGTGCCAAACGCTTGACTCCGTAGCTCCGCGATCGAATCGTCGAGCCCCTCGTGCGTTAGGTCTACCGTCACATCGATGCCTCGGGCGGACACCCCACGCACCGATTTCGTACCACTGAACACAGCGCGGAGGAGGCTCATTTGCGCATCGACCTGATCGATTCGCACGACAAAACCTCCGTGGCGACCCCGCAACTCGACGCCAGCGAGCTCGACGCCACCCAACGAAAGACGAGCCAGGTCGATATGTGCATCGACGCCGAGCCGATCACTCATCAGAGTGGACGCGCGCGCTGCGGCGCGGGGCGCACCCCACATCCAAAGGCCCACCACGAGCACGAGCGCGACGAAGCCCGCGACCACCCATCCGCGCCGCTCGCTGAGGAACCGCAGCATCGAGGCGGGAGTATGCCGCGTCTAAAACGCGAACTCTAGTAAAGTTTCCGGCTGTCGATTTGGATCGTCACCGGCCCGTCCACTGCGCATTGGACCAGCATCATGGCGCGAAAAGTGCCGGTCTCGATAGGCAAGCCCTTGCCCTGCAAGCCGCCAACCACCTCCAAGTAGAGTCGCTCCGCATCCTTGGGACCCGCGGCGCCATCGAAGGACGGTCGTCTGCCCCGCCGCAGGTCTCCGAATAGCGTGAACTGTGAGACGACCAGGATCGCCCCGCCGATGTCTGCGACCGACAACGACATGCGCCCATCGTCATTTGGGAACACGCGTAGCCCCGCGATTTTATTGACGGTGTACCGGACGTCCTTGGCCTCGTCGTCTCGTGCTGCACCCAGATACACCAATAGGCCACGTTCGATTGCCCCGACCACTTCGCCGTCGACGGTGACACTCGCTTGGTTGACCCGCTGAATGACGGCGCGCATACGGGCTTGCCTAGCACAGGGCCATTCGTCTTGCCCGAGCGAAACGATGTTCAATACTCTGCGGCGATGAAACCAGTGGTCGGTCTGACGGGTGGGATCGCGTGCGGAAAAACTACCGTAGCGGGAATGTTCGGCGACCTCGGCATCCCCGTGATCGATGCAGACCAGTTGGCGCGCGATGTCGTCGAGCCAGGCACCCCCGGCTTGGAGCAGGTCGTGCGCGAGTTCGGCGACGGCGTGCTCGACGGGAGCGGTCGCCTCGATCGCAAGAAGGTGGGCGACTTGGTGTTCGGTGACGAGGCTGCACGTCAGACCCTGAACGGGATCATGCATCCCTTGATCGGGGCCGCCGGCGCAGAGCGAATGACGGCCCACCAAGACGATCCGGCACCGTATCTCCTCTACGAGGCCGCGTTACTCGTGGAAACGAGCTCATACAAGGCGTTTTCCGCTCTGATCGTGGTAAGCGCGGAAGAATCCCTCCAACGACTCCGACTGATTGCGCGCGACGGGTTCACCGTCAGGGAGGCCGATGCCCGAATCACGTCGCAGCTACCTCTCGCCCAAAAGATCGCCGTCGCCGACCACGTTGTAACAAACAATGGCGACCTCGAGGCGACGCGACGGCAAGTCGCCGAGGTGCACGCGCTGCTGGTGGCGCAGCTCGGATCACAGGAGTCGAAGTAATGGGAACGTTAGTACGTTCGGTCTTGGTTACGGGTTTCCCTGGCCGGCAAGCGGCGACGCACCTGGTGCGCGAGCTCGCGACCCATGACGAGCGCTCGGTGTGTTGCTTGGTCAACGAGAGCCAACAGGAGCGCGCGCTCGGGTTACTCGACGCCATTCCAGAGGCGGTGCGTGACCGCGTGTCGCTTTGGGTGGGTGACCCGCGATCGATGGATCTTGGGTTGAGCGGCGAAGAGTTCGCCGTCCTCGCCGAACGCGTGGAGGTCATCCACCATTGCGCGTCGATCACCGATCCGGCGGGCACCCAGGAAGAAGCCGCGGGCAACGTTCGCGCGATGGCTGAGGTCTTGGAGTTCGCAGAGGCCGCGCCGCGGCTACAGCGCCTCGTGTGCTGGTCGAGCGCGATGGTCTCAGGCAACCGTGAAGGCTTCGTCAAAGAGACCGACCTCGGCGATGAAGCGGGGTTTCGCAATCCGATTGAAGAGTCTCTCTACCGAATGGAAAAAATACTCGGCGAGGCGGCCGACGAGCTGCCGATTGTGGTGCTTCGACCCGCGCTCATGGTCGGCGACTCGGCCACGGGCGAGGCGGAGGACCTGAACGGCTTGTACCTCCTGATCCGCTTCCTGCTGAGCGCACCCGAAGACTACCGAATGCCGACACCAAGCCGAACCGGCGTCCGAATCAGTGCGGTCCCAGTCGACTACGCCGTCCGGGCTGCTCTGCACATCGCATCAGATGCCGGCTCCATCGGGCGCACCTTCCACATCGTCGACCCGAAACCGGTCACGGTCCGGCACGCGCTCCAGCTCTTCGCCGAGGCCACCGGTCGCCCGGCGCCCCGAGAGCACGACCCGCTCAACCTCGCAACGGCACTCATGAGGGCTCCGGGGCTACAGCGCTTCCGAAACACCACCCGCGCCTTCCTCGACCATTTGAATACCGACGTCATCTACGACGACCGCAACACGCGCGAGTTGCTGGCCGACTCAGGGATTTCGTGTCCCGCGTTGGAGAGCTACGTGGATGCGATGGTGGCCCGGGCGCGGCAGGCTTAGGCGCCCGCCAACGTCATCGACGAAACCCTAAACGTCGGGGATGCAATAGCTGTTCGGTGGTCGAGATCGTCCGCGACCGCGTCGATACGCTGGAGCAACTGATCGAGGTTCAACGAAATGGTCACCTCGGAAACGGGGTGGGATAGCTCGCCGTCTTGGATTAGAAAGCCCGATGCGCCTCGGCTGAAGTCGCCGGTGACGGCGTTGAAGCCGAAACCCATCATGCCCGTGACATAGAGGCCATGTTTCGTTTCGGCGATGAGCTGGTCCCGTGACTGGGTGTTGGCTTTCAGGATCAGGTTGGTGGTGGTGGTGGAGATTCCGCCTGCAGGGGACCGGGAGGCGCTGCAGGTGCTGTTCAGGCCCAGTTTTCGCGCGCTGTACGTGTCCATCAAATATGTCTGGAGCACCCCTCCCTCGACGATGACGTTGTGACGTGAAAGCAAGCCCTCGCCGTCGAAGGCGCGGGAGCCTGGAGCTCTCGGGAGCAGTGGGTCGTCTACGATGTCGACGAGCTCGCTCGCGACCCGAGTGCCAACTCGGTCGACCAAATACGAGCTTCTTCTCCAAATCGCCCCACCGAGGATGCATCCCGCAAAGAGCCCCAGGATGGACCGCGCGGCGTCTTTGTCGAAGACGACAGGCAGCTCTTGAGTGGGAAGTTTCTTCGCGCCCAGTTGGGCGATCGTACGGCGCGCGGCTTCTGCACCCACGGCCTGGCTGTCCTCGAGGTCTGCGTAGTGCCGGGATGACGACCAGTGGTAGCCGCTTCGTTTCTTGCCATCCTCGTCGTCGGCGATCGGATTGATGACGACCGAGGCGTAGGTGCCTTGATCGCTACCGGCGAACCCGCCGCTGGTGACCAGCACGCTCACACCTCGAGCACGGGTGAATGAAGCTCCTTCGCTATTGGTGATGCGGGGGTCGAAATCGAACGCGGCTCGCTCTCCGCGGAGCGCCAAGGCAAGCGCTTCTTCAGCAGAGATTCGGCTAACGCCCTCGTCGAACGTGTCTAGCTCTGCCCACTGCGACTCGGAGGACAGCTCCGAGGGGTCGGGCGGGCCCGCAAACTCGTCCGGCTCGCTGAGCCGGGCCAGCTCGAGCGCATCCTCGATCAGCGTGCGCTGACCCGTATCGCTCAGGTCGCTCGTGTAGGTCGATGCCACGCGCCGACCGACCATCACCCGCAACCCGAGGGCTCGCGAACCGGCTTCCTCGACCAGTTCGGCTTCTCCCACGCGCGCCTTCACGGATAGATGGGACCCGCTATGCACTCCCACCTCCGCCACGTCGGCGCCGCCGGCGATAGTGCGCTCGACGACCGAGCGCCCTAGGTCGACCAACGCCTTGGCCTCGGCCTCGCTCATCCGCCAGCCACCTGCGTGCCGCCAACGGTCATCGAGGCGATCTTGATCGTGGGACACCCCACTCCAACCGGAACCGATTGTCCCTCCTTGCCGCACGTCCAACTGCCGTCCGACACTTCGAAGTCGTGGCCCAGCATGACCACGTTGCGCATCGCGTCCGGTCCGTTGCCGATCAGATTCACGCCCTTGAGAGGTGCCGTGACCTTGCCGTCTTCGATCAGATAGCCCTCCGTCAGGGAGAACACGAAATCGCCATTGGAAATATCGACTTGGCCTCCACCGAATTTCTTGGCGTAGACACCGCGGCTCACGCTGCGAATGATGTCCTCGGGCGCGTCCTGCCCGCCGAGGAGCATCGTGTTCGTCATGCGGGGCATCGGATGCGAGCGGAAGCTCTGCCGGCGGCCGTGGCCGTCCGAGCTCGTCTCGAAGAAATCCGCGCTGTGGCGATCCTGCATGTAACCCTTCAAGACCCCACCCTCGATGAGAACGGAGCGAGTGGGAAGCTGCCCCTCGTCATCGATGTTGATGGAGCCGCGCGACCCCTCCAGTGACGCGTCATCGACGACGGTGCAGAGGGTGCTTGCGACCTCCTCCCCCACACGGCCCGAGTAGTTGCTCGTCTTCTTGCGATTGAAGTCCGCCTCGAGACCATGGCCCACCGCCTCATGCAACAGGATGCCGCTGTCGCCTGGCGCCAAGACCACGTCCATTTCCCCGGCGGGTGCCTCGCGCGCGTCGAGCATCACCAAGGCTTGCCGGACCGCCTGCTCGGCGTGCCACTCCGGTGTCTGGCCATCAAAATACTCGAGCCCCATCCGGCCGCCACCCCCTGAAGAACCCGACTGACGGTTCCCCGCATCCTCGGCGATCACGTGGAGACCAAAGCGGATCAACGGCTGACGGTCGTGCGCCATGTGCCCGCGGCTGTTCGCGATCAGGACCTCACGAATGCTTTCGCCAAACGAGGCATCCACTCGGACGACGCGCGAGTCGGATGCGCGCGCCGCACGATCGGCGCGCTCGAGAATTGCCTTCTTCAGCTCGCCATCCACATCGAGTGACTCCACCTCAACCGGGTAGCGGCTGGGTGCGTCGCGCATCGACACCGCGAGTGGCGCGACCGGTTGGCCCCCTGCTGCGATCTGCGCCGCGGTGACGGCGGCCTGCTTCATGGCGTCGAACGAGAAATTTTCACAATAGGCATAGCCGGTCGCGTCGCCCTTCATCACTCGGACGCCCAGACCCATCGACACGGCGCGCCTTGCAGACTTGAGGATTTGCTCGTCGTAGACGTAGCTCCCGCTGACCGAGTACTCGAAAAACAGGTCGGCGTAGTCGCCGCCTTTCTCGAGAGCGATCCTCAGCAGGCGGTTCGCGATGTCCGCATCGACGGTATGGGACCCGTGCTCGGCAAACGGTGCATGGTAGCGGCCTGTCATGAGTTGGTGCGCACTCTAGGGCGCAGGTGCACCGATGGCCACTTCTATTGGCGCAAGAAGCCAATTACGGTGTCGATGACACGCTTCTGACGCGCCTCTCCGAGGCCCGCAAAGATCGGCAACGCCAGGACTTCACGGCTCGCCTTCTCGGACACGGGAAGCGACCCCTCGCGATATCCGAGATGTGCGAAGCACTCCTGCCGATGGAGCGGCACGGGGTAGTAGATTGCCGTCGCGATCTTTTCGGCTTGCAGGTGCGCCTGAAGCTCGTCTCGACGCGAGGTGCGCAGAACGTATTGATTGTAGATATGACCCTCGAAACGACGCGGCGGGGGCCGCAACAAGCTCTCGTCCAGACCAGAAGCACCGAACGCCGCATCGTAGCGCGACGCGTTCTCGCGACGGCGTGACGTCCAGCCCTCGAGCTCGGGAAGCTTCACGCGCAAAAGCGCGGCCTGCAGAGCGTCGATGCGGAAGTTCCCGCCGATCACCGAGTGGTAGTACTTGGGGCTGCTCCCGTGCGCGCGCATGACACGGGCCTTGTCCGCCAGTGCAGGGTCTTGAGTGGTCACCAACCCGCCATCCCCGAAACCGCCGAGGTTCTTCGAAGGGAAAAAAGAGAAACAACCGTAGGCGCCGAGACTACCCACGGGCCCCAACGGGCTCTTCGTGCCAATGGCCTGGGCCGCGTCCTCGATGATCGGCAAGCCGTGCTTGTTCGCGACGGCTGAAAGCGCTTCCATGTCACAGGCCTGTCCAAACAGGTGCACTGGAAGAATTGCGCGGGTGTGATTCGTCACGGCCGCCGCAACCTGTTCGACGTCGATATTGAAGGTTTCAGGCCGAATATCGACGAAAATTGGGGTCGCTCCCACGCGGGCAATGCATCCCGCGGTAGCGAAAAACGTGAACGGTGTCGTGATGACCTCGTGACCCGGGCCGACACCCAGGGCCATCAACGCAACCATCAGCGCATCTGTCCCGCTCGACACGCCCACGGCATGCTCCGCCCCGATGTAATTGGCCACCTCGCTCTCGAAGGCCACGACCTCCGGGCCGAGAATGTAGCGCCCCGACCGAATCAGGTCGGCGGCCTTTTCGGTTAGACGATCGATCAACGGCCCATTCTGGGCCGCAACATCCAACATCGGAATCGCTTCTTCACTCACCGCTTTTCACCCATCGGCAGCCATGTTCCGTCACTTCGTATTCGTCGCCACATCGGGCACAAACGCCGTCCTCGGGAAGCACTTCTCCGCACCGGCACGCCCAAGCGGTGCGGCGTGCGGGGTTGCCCACCATGACCGCGTGCGCGGGAACGTCTTTGGTGACCACACTGCCCGCCCCAATCAGCGCGTAGTCGCCGAGGGCATGTCCGCAGACGATGGTCGCGTTGGCGCCGACCGTGACGCCGCGACCCACCGGCGTAGGCGCGTATTGGTCCTTGCGCTCGATGTGCGCGCGCGGCGTCAGCACGTTGGTGAACACGCAGCTCGGTCCGAGAAACACATCGGCAGCGATCGTCACACCCGCGTACACCGACACGTTGTTTTGGATCTTCACCCCGTCGCCAATGTCGACGCCCGATCCGATGAACACGTTCTGTCCGATAACGCAGCGCTCGCCGATTGTGGAACCGCTCGAGACGTGCGTGAAATGCCAGACGCGTGTCCCTCCGCCCACGCGAGCGCCTTCATCGACGACCGCCGTCTCGTGGATGAGGGGCGCGCTCATCACTGACCTCGGGCGAGCTCGATGCGCGCGCCGCCCTGTGCCAGTGATGCAGAGCCACCTTCGAGCGCCCGAACGACGTCAAGTCCCGATTTTCCGTCGGCAATTGGCGCCTTCCTGGTCCGAACGGCGTCGAGAAACGCCAAGCACTCACGGCGCAAGGGCTCGGCCATCTTGAGCGCGGGGATGAGGATGTCGCCCGTGCGAATCCGCACGCCTTCTTCGTAACTGAGAGTCGCCGGGGGCTCGACGCCTTTGTCGAACACCGCCAGCTTCTGGTCGGGAGACGTGTCGTCGAACACCGCCATCTTTCGGTTGCCGACCACGGTCAGCTTTCGCGTTTTGTGCGGATCCAGCCAGCTCACGTGGATGTGCGCCATCCGGCGGCCGGGATAGTGGAGCGTGGCGAACACCACATCTTCGATGCCGCGCTCGGACTGAAGGTATGACGAGCCGGTTGCGCTCACGGCTTCAGGCGATGCCCCGAAAAGATAGTTGGCGACGGAGATGTCGTGCGGAGCGAGCGACCACCACGCGTTCTCGTCCCGACGAACGACGCCGAGGTTGACGCGTTGCGCGTACACGTACAGGACATCGCCGAGCTCGCCATCATCCACGAGGCCCTTCAAGCGCTCGACGGCGGGGTGATAGAGGAGCAGGTGACCCACCATCAGGATCCGGCCACCGCGCTCGGCAAGCTCGCACAGAGTCGCGGCTTCATCCCCCGAAAGACAAAGCGGTTTTTCCACGAAGACGTCTTTGCGTGCCCGCAGGGCACATTCGGCCACCTCGAAATGGGACGGAGCGTGAGTCGCGACTACGATCGCCGACACCGCGGCGTCGTCCAGCACGGTTTGCGGGTCCGCCACCACCGCAACGTTCGGGTAGAGCGCGGACATCGCGCGCCGGATGCCCTCATCGCGATCGCACACGTATCGAAGGTCGGCCTCTGGCATGGCCGAGTAATTGCGTACGTGGTTCTTGCCCCAGCCGCCGGCCCCGACGACGGCAATCCCCACTGGCTCTGATCGATTCACGTGACCCCCCAAGCTCTTCGGGGCAGCTTATCAGGCGGGGCGGTTTTACTCGAAACTTGTGCCGGACCTGTGTGGTCACCGCAGCATGGCGCGGCACTCGGACACATACCGGCCCTTACCGAGCTTCACGCAGTTTTGATAGGCGTGGCGCGCACCTTGGCGATCGCCTCGCATCTGCCGGGCCGCACCGAGGGCGACCCATGCGAGCGCGTTCGAGGGATCAACCGCGGTCGCCCGCTCCGCAAGCTCGGCGGCCTCGCGCGTGTGGGTTCGCGCCAGCATCAGGCGCGCAAGCTCAGCCAACGCGGGGCTACCCTCCGGGTTGCGCTCCTTCGCCCGCCGAGAAGCCGCCGAAGCCCGCGCCCCCCGCTTGAGCCGCCGAGCAAGAGCCAACTGCGCCTCATACGTATCAAGCGCCCCAGTCTCCGCGTAGATCGCGTCGCCCTCCGCCAAGGGCACTGGCACTGGCTCGACCACTGGCTCGACCGCGGGCTCGGCCACTGGCGCTGACACTGCCACCGGCTCGGCCACTGGCGCTGACACTGCCACCGGCTCGGCCACTGGCGCTGGCGCTGCCACGGGAGCTGCCACTGGAACCGAAACTCCCCCGCCCCCCGTCGACATCACATACGCGACCGCCGCCACGCCACACCCGATCGCCAAGACCAGCAGCGCCCAAGGCAACATGGTCGGCTTGGCAGGCGGCCTGGGTACGATGGAGCTCGGCTGTACGGCGCGGGGCGCGCGGATGCTGGCCCCCTCGTTTTCGAACACCTGTTCATACCGGAGCGGGGGTGGATCGGCTTCGGGCGGCTCGTGATAGTCGGGCACAGGGTCGAGGTGTGGCTCCGCGGGTCGATCCTCGGGTGCGGCGAGGGCGGGGTCGCTTGGAGGCGTCGAGCGGACGAACGGCCCCGGCGGCGGATCGGAGTCGATCGCGACAATCGCCTCTTCGACTTCGGGGTCGTCGCGCAGCTCGTCGAGGGTGCTGTCCCACTGGCCAACTTCGACCGTCTCGCGGCCCGAGATCTCCTCGATTTTGTCGATCTCGGGAACGCGCCCTGCCCAATTGAGCATCGTCCCGCCGGCATACATCGAGCTTTCGGGTCGCACGGCCTGAAAACCGGCAGGCGTCTGGTGGCGCGGTCGGCCCGGCGGCGGCGCGGGCTGCCACCCCAGATCGGCCCCGGGCGGCGAGTCGGTCGGCGGCGCGAGAACTGTCGGCGCGCCAGACGGCGTCGTGATCGCGTCTTCGAGAGCGGGTTCGTCCCCCGCGGGCGGTGAAGGAAGAGACACCGGCGTCGACAACAGATCGGACGGAAGCACCGAGGCCCCGCCCTGGGGCGGATGCGAAGCGTCCTCTTGACGTGATGACACTGCCACCATTTCTGGCGCCGTCACCGACGTCGACGCTGCTTCTGCGCCGGGCAGACGCGGAGCAGCGGGTACGGCGACTGCCTCTACTGGCAAACCAGCAGGCCCCGGAATCGTGTGGATGCCTTCCTTCGGAGGTGGAGCCGAGGACCGGACGGAGACCTCGGTCAGGATCGGAATACTGTCTTGGATGCGACCGACCTCGCAAACCATCCCTTCGAAATACAGGTCCACGACCTTTCGCAGGGCCTCCACGTGATCGCCCCCGTGATCGCGAAGGATCTGTTCGACAGTTCGCTTCCCGTCGATCAATCGCACCATCTCGTTCTGAGCGTCCGGCATGTCCCGAAGCCGCTCGCGAAACATCGCTGGGTCGACCTCGAGCACCGCGTCGAACGACGGAAGCTGCTCGGACAACCGACTCCATTCGTCGAGCCGACGCATCCCTTCCATCAGGAGCGCCTGCGTCGTGCGATGCACGGTGCGCTCACTCAAACTCACGCGCCTGAACTCGAGGTCGAACGTGCCATCATGCCAAAGCAAGTGCCGATAAACTGCATCCTCGCCGACCAGTTCTTCGACCGTGGCGTTGATCACGGCACCCGAATCAAAGGAGATCATCCCCGCCTGCCCATCGGTCGACACGAGTGTGAGGACCCCCGACTTCCGGCTCACGTCGATCGTCTGCAACAGATCGACCACGCTCATCTCCGAGAGGGAACCGCTAAACCTCGTCCTCGCGTCGCTGCTCTTGTGTGCAAGCCCGGCGCGAGCCTGCCGCGCGAGCTCGATTCCGACGCGAGCAACCACCTCGCGAATGTAAATCGGCTTGGTGAGGTAGTCTTCGACGCCGAGCTCGAGCCCGCGGATCTTGCTTTCGATCGACCCGTCGCTCGACAGAAACATGAACGGAATATGGGACCACTCCGATTTCTGTCGCAGCTGCTCGACGAACTCGAACCCGTTCAAGTCGCTGAAGGTCGTGTCGGAGAGGATCAGATCCGGCCTGTTGGCGTGCAGAATTTCCAACGCCTTCCCCACGCTCGGACACCCGGCCACGTTGTAGCCCGCGTTCCGGAGGCTCACCTCGAGCACTCGGAGACTACGGGGGTCGGAATCGACGACGAGGAGATTTTGCTTGGTCACTGCACCCTTTTGTCAGCGGGAGTGTGCGAATGGGCGTACCGCCATGTCAAGCATGCCTTCCCATCGCGGACGTGATAACTTGGTGATGGTGGGATGAAAATGCACGGGGGCATCCTAGGCGTGATCATCGGCGCAGTACTCGTACTGGCCGCCTGCGAGAAGCCGCGGGCTGAGATGGCGTTCCACGAGCTCGACCCAGACTTCGGCGGCCTGCAGGGCGGGAAGACCGTGCGGGTCGTAGGCCAGAGAGTTCGTTTGGACATCGGCTATGCCGTCTACTTCGGCCAGCTTCGGTCTGCTCAGGTATCCATTCAAAGCGAGCAGGCCCTCCTCGCCGTCACACCACGCAGAACGACCCCGGGCCTGGTGGATGTCACCATCCGCGCGGACAACGGGTCGGTGTTCGTGATCAGGCAAGGCTTCAAGTACATCAACCAAGGGGGCCACCTCTTGGGCGAATCCGAGGCGCCCTAGCCCTCACGGCCCGGCATCGACTCCACCATCCGCGCCGGGACCGGGCGCAGGCAGACACACGCCCGACAGGCATGCCAACCCAGCGGCGCACTGATCGGTCCGCGTACACGGCTCATCGAGCTGCTTTGGGCGCAGATCATTGCCGCAACCAAACAACACGAGACACAACGATAGCCGCAGGAGTCGGCGATACATCGCGGCGACGATAGCGCAGCCCGGGATCGGTGACCACGCCCCACGCCCGGAAACGCTGCTAGGCTCCGGCCGTGGACCTCCGGCTGCTGATAGTGGAGCTCTTCGAGAAGCTCAGCCTCATCGCGACGGCGGGCCTTCTTGGCGTGCTCGTGCCGCCGCTCCGCAACCGGCTGCTGGGCGTTGGCCGACCACGAGACATCGCCGTCGTGGTGATCTTCGGGCTCTTGTTCTCTTTGTGGGGCTCGACGATGGGCTTTCAGTGGCTGGGCCACTTTCTCAACCTTCGCGCGATCGGCATCATGATCGCGGGCATCTTGGGGGGACCCCGCGCCGGAGCCCTGACGGGGCTCCTCGGGGGCGGGTTCTACGTGATGCGGGTCGTCCCGGAGGAGTTTCCCTGGGCTGTCGTCGCATCGGTTCTCGATGGATGGCTCGCGGGTCGAATGTCGGTGCGGCGAGAGCAGATGTTCGTCGGTTGGCGCGTCCTCGGCGCCGCGGCACTCGTTCAGCTGGCTGGCTTGATGGTCACGGGCGCCGGGATGGCCTTCTCCGGCGCGAACCCCATCGAGGCGCTACCGTCGCTTGCCGCCCAGCTCGGCGGCGTTGCGGTGGGCGTCGCGCTCTTCGTGAACGTGGCGTTGGTCGTGATCTCGCGACAGGAGCAAGCCGTCGCGTTGGTCGAAGCCCAAGCGGCAGCCAACGCCCTTTCGCTTACTGCCTTGCGCAGCCGCCTCGAGCCCCATTTCTTGTTCAACACGCTCAACACGTTGCGCGCCACCATTCGGCGCGATCCCGAACAAGCGCGAACGCTCGTATCGGATCTGGCCGACCTCTACCGGTATCTCCTGCACCACCCGCACGATGCATCCCTGATGAACGAGGTCGAGCATGCCTGTGCCTACCTAGCGATTGAGAGGGCGCGTCTTGGGGATGAAAGGCTCGCGGTTCAAACCTCGATCGACGATAGCGTGCGCGACATCCGTGTCCCTGCGTTGCTGCTCCAGCCGATCGTCGAAAACGCGGTCAAACACGGCATCGCTCCGAAGCAAGGGCTCGGCAAAATCACGATCCGAGCATCGGATCTCGGGGAGCGGCTGCGGATCGAAGTAGAGGACGAAGCGGATGGTCCCCATCGCGGATCGCCCACCCAGGGGTCGGGCTTGGCGCTACAAACCCTACGGAAGCGTCTCGACCAGCAATACGATGGACGGGCCCATCTCCAGCTTTCTTCGCTCGAACGCGGTACCCTCGTGACCGTGGAGTTGCCGAAAGACGCTGACATCTCAGGAGAGCAAGTATGACCATGCGCGCGATTGTCGTCGACGATGAGCCCCTGGCTCGGGACGAGCTCCGGTTCATGCTCGGGCAGTGCGACGACATCGAGGTCGTCGGCGAGGCCCGCAACGCACCCGAGGCGCAAGGACTTTGCGATGAAGAACAGCCTGATGTTGCGTTTCTCGATCTGCGGATGCCCGGTCCCGACGGCGTCGCGCTCGCCGAAACGCTCATGGCCAACCACCCAGACCTCAAAGTGGTGATCGTCTCGGCACATGACGAGGGCGCGCTGCGCGCATTCGAAGCGCGAGTGGCCGACTATCTGCTCAAACCCGTGCGGCTCGAACGATTGCGTCAAGCGGTGGAGCGCGTGCGGAGCGCGTCCACCGGAGCCGCGAACGGCCGCGAACGACTCGAACGAATCGCCGTGCGTCGCAAGGAAGCCTATGTGGTGCTCGAGCTCGGCGACGTGATCTACTTCGAGGTCAAAGACGAGCTCGTCTGGGCCATCACCGAAGAAGACCGGTTTGCGATCGACAAGACGCTGGCGAACTTGGAATACGAGCTCGACCCTGAGGCATTCTTCCGCTCCCATCGGGGATTCATTGCCCGCTACGATCGAATCCGAGCCATCGAGCCGACGGGGGCCGGCACCTACCAGCTCCTCCTCGACCACCCAGCCGGGCCGAAAATCCCCTTGGCGCGTGAGCGGGCCAAGAAACTCCGCGAGCGCATCCCATTTTCGGGCTGAGCGCACGAAAAGCTTTAGCGTTTGGGCGTCTTGGTGGTAAATCCCGTCGCATGTGGGGGATACGGTTTACTCAATTGCTCGCGCTCGGCGTCCTCGCTGGGTTGCTTACGGTGTCGGCCTGCAAGAAGGGCAAGGACACCGACAACGCTGAAGACGTGAAGCGCGAACCACCGCCGCCCTCGGGCACGATGAGTCTGCAGGGCATGTACTCGTACATGGCCGACGCGGGAACTTTCGTGGACTGTGCGACACACGAACGGTGGCCGGTCGCCCACGAAGGGGATAACGCAACTCTCGAACGCGCATACCAGAAAGCGAAAATCGCGCCGGGCTCCCCACTGCTCGTCACTGTGGAAGGCGGCTTGGACCTGCGTTACAAGGTCGACGGCCGCGGGAGTGAGACCACCCTCATCATCCAGCGCTTCGTGCGCACCTGGCCCCGAGAAACGTGTGGAAGCGTGCAACGTGTGGCCCTCGAAGACACGACGTGGGCGCTACTCGAGCTGAACGGGAAGACGATCACGGTCAAAGTGAAGGACAAAGCGCCCTACCTGGAGTTGAACTCGAAGAAGGCTAGCGCGTACGGCCTCGGCGGCTGCAATCGCTTCTTCGGCTCGTACGAGACGTCCGGACACAGGCTATCCCTAGGCGCGATGGGTGCGACTCGAATGGCGTGTCCCGAGGGCATGGATCAAGAGCAGGAGTTCCTCACCGCGCTCGGTTCGGTGACTCGATACGAGATTCACGGATCCAAGCTGCTGCTCTTTGCGAGCAAGGCACTGGTCGCACGGTTCGAGGCGCGAGCGCCTTAGCTTAGGGAGGTCTCTGGAAGTCCCCGGCATGGCATGACCATCGTTTTCGACGAGTTCGAGTTGGACCCGGCACGCCGCGCCCCGTGCTTTGAAGTCGCGTATCGACAGTTGGGGGTTGGGGCTGTACGTAGCAGACGATGAAGATCGGGATTGTTTCAATCAATGTGGGTGGTCCTTCGACTGCTGAAAAAATGGTCGGGATCGCGCAGCATGCGGAGGCGGCGGGGATCGAATCGGTTTGGACGTTTGAGCATGTCGTCGTACCGGTGGACTATGAGTCGAAGTATCCATATGACCGCTCGGGCAAGATGCCGGCTGCGCCGGAGACCTGTTTTTTCGATCCGCTGATCTCGCTTGCGCACGTGGCGGGTGCGACGAAGACGATTCGGCTGGGAACCGGGGTCAACATTTTTCCGCAGACGAACCCGATGCTCTTTGCGAAACAAACAGCGTCGCTCGATGCGCTCAGCGGTGGGCGGTTGACGCTCGGGCTCGGGATTGGTTGGCTCGCCGAGGAGTACCAGGCGATGGGGACACCGTTCGAACGGCGGGGCGCACGCTTCGACGATTACCTCGAAGCGGTGAAGAAGGTTTGGAGCGGCGACGTGGTGGAGCACGAAAGCGACTTCCTTTCGTGGCACGGCTTCAAGAGCTATCCGACCCCCGTACAGAAGCCGCACCCGCCGATCCTGATCGGCGGCACGACCACCAAGACGCTGGAGCGCGTAGTGAACGCGGCAGACGGCTGGTACGCGCCAAGTGACTCCCAGGAGGTCCTGACCGACAAGATCGGACAGCTAAAAGAAATGGCCGCCCAAGTGGGGCGGCCATTCGATTCGATCGACATCACGACGAACTGGCGGATCGCCGTGAATCCGGATGCGTTGCCCGAGTTCGAAGACCTCGGGATCACGCGCGCCGTCGTGCTACTGGGCGCAACAGGCGAGTCCGTCCCGAAGAAGGCGATCGACCTGATCGCCTCCCGGGCCGACCTATAGCGTCAGAATCCGATCCCGCCGGTGATGATGCAGGTGAACCACGTGGTCCACTCTGCCTGGCAGGCGTCAGCGTCCGTGCAGTCGCTCGCCCCAAGACATGCGCTGAGTGCCTCGAGCTCACTGGGACAGCCGTCGAGCTCCCCAGGAACCTGCCCGATTCCGTCGTCGCAGGCCTGGTGGCACTCGGCTGTATCACCGGCGCAGGAGCCGCAGATGACGTCGCAGAAGTCGCCTCCGCCCCCACCGCCGGAACCAGCCGAACCGCCCGAGCCCGCACTGCCCCCTGAGCCCGCACTGCCCCCCGAGCCCGAGCTGCCGCCTCCGCCGTCTCCCTCATCGCCACAACCGGTGATCGCTAGCATCGAGGCGAACGCAATCGCCCAAAATATCTCTCGTTTCCTCATGTCCCCAACCTCCCGCGCCATCGTGTGCGATAGCGTCCGTGAATGTGGGTAGCAGAATACTGGTGGTTTGTTCAAGAATTTCCCATGAGCGGTTTCACACAGTTGCAATCCGCAGGGTGTCCCACCCCGCCAGAACCGTAGGGTATCACTGCAGATTCACTGGCACTGGCACCGTCGCTGGCACTGGCACTGGCCCTGACACTGGCCCTGACACTGGCCCTGAAATTGCCCCCTTGACGCCCCCCGGGGGTCGGCTCATATTCCGGCCCCTTCAGGCAGATAAATACCCATTTTGCAAGAGAATTAGCGCGAGTAATGCATGGCACTGACCGCCGATAGAAAGACCGAGTTGATCGGTCAATTCCGCAACCACGACACGGACACGGGCTCGCCCGAAGTCCAGATCGCCATCTTGAGCGAGCGGATCACCTACCTCACCGATCACTTCAAGACGCACAAGAAGGACCATCACTCCCGCAGAGGCCTGCTGAAGATGGTCAGCCAGCGACGCCGGCTCCTCGACTATGTTCGGTCGCAGGACGTGGAGCGGTACCGTAAGATCATTTCAGAGCTTGGCATTCGGAAGTAAGCTGGGCCCCGGGACGTTGTCCCCTTAGAACGTCGGTTCCTTTGGGTCGGGTTCGGAGTTCGCTCTTCGCTTCGATGGTTTGAGTCGGGACTCAAATCCTGGAATCGGGGACCGAGACCGCTCTCGGCGTCAATGCGAACCGCAAGCGTGGCTGTGCCGCGCGAAACGGAAGGCAGAGAGAGCGATGATAATTAGAGAATCCGTTAGAGTTGGTGACAAAGAGATCACCATCGAGACGGGCCGTATTGCCAAGCAGGCATCCGGCTCGGTGTTGGTGAGCAGTGGCGAGACCATGGTCCTCGTCACTGTCGTTGGAAACAAAGAGGCGAGGCCCGGCGCGCCGTTTTTTCCGCTGACCTGCGACTACGTCGAAAAGACCTACGCTGCCGGCAAGATCCCGGGGGGCTTCTTCAAGCGCGAGGCGAGGCAGCGCGATCATGAGATCCTCACCTGCCGACTGATCGACCGGCCCTGCCGCCCCCTCTTTCCCGACGGCTACATGTGCGAGACACAGGTCATCGCAACCGTGATCAGCGCAGACGGGAGCAATCAGTCCGACGTGCTCGCAATGGTGGGCGCCTCGGCGGCCATTCACATCAGCCCGATTCCCTGGGCAGGACCCATCGCTGGTGTCCGTGTCGCGCGCGTCGAAGGCAAGCTGATCGCGAACCCGACGTACCAGGAACAAAAGGACAGCGACTGCGAGCTGATCGTGGCCGCGTCCAAGGACGCCATCGTCATGGTCGAAGGCGAAGCCAATGAGCTGTCCGAAACGGACCTGATCGCCGCCATCCAATTCGGTCACCAATCGGTGCAAGGTGTCCTCGAGCTCATCGAGAAGATCCGCGAGGCGGTCGGCAAGGAAAAGTGGGCCTTCACGCCGCACACGCGAGACGAGAAGATCGACGCGCGGGTCAAAGAGGTCGGACTCGCGAGGGTCATCGAGGCCTGCAACATCACGGAGAAGCACCCGCGCTACGGCCGCTTTAGCGAAATCAAAAAGGAAGTCGTGGCCGAGCTGTCGGCGGAGTTCCCGGATCTCGAAGGCGATATCAAGGGTGCCTACGAGGACCTTCGCTACAACACGATGCGCGGGCAAGTGCTCGACGAGAAGCGCCGCGTCGATGGTCGTGACTACAAGACCGTCCGGCCGATCGCGATCGAGGTAGCC
>QMMB01000009.1 GCA_003647035.1 Deltaproteobacteria bacterium
AGTGTCAGTGTCAGTGCCAGTGCCAGTGTCAGTGTCAGTGTCAGTGTCAGTGTCAGTGTCAGTGTCAGTGTCAGTCTGGCTGGAATGCGTTCTCGACTGCGGTGTCCTCTGCGCTTTCTGCGTCCGGTGCGTGGCTGCCCAACGTCCTTCTAATTGCCTCCGCTTGCCGCTTCGTCGCCCCGGCCTCGATCAGCTGCGCTTCCGTTGCCGCCAAGACCTCGCGCAGTGACCCCAGGTTTCGCAACAGCTTCCCTCGGGTCTTGGGGCCGACGCCGGGCACGCCGTCGAGCTCGCTTCGCAGCCGCCGTTTGCGCCCGATTTTGTGTCGCAGCGTATTCGATGCGCGGTGGGTTTCGTCGCGTGCGAGGAGCAGCAGGGATAGCGCGGAGTTGGCTCTCACCGGGATGGGGTTCTTCTGTCCCGGCAGGAACACGCGGTCGCCTTCTTCTTGGCCGGCGGCCGTGACTCGTGGCTTGGCGACGGAAGCGACTTCGAGGCCGGGTACGCCGACGTCTTCGCGGGCGCGGACTGCGACGCCGAGTTGTCCCTTGCCGCCGTCGACGACAAGCAGATCCGGTAGCTCCCAGCCTTTTTCATCGTTCTTTGCGCGGCGTAGTCGCCGCATCAGTACCTCGTACATGGCGGCGTAGTCGTCCCCGCCGCTCACTCGCTTCACCCGGAAGCTCCGGTAGCGCTCCTTGGCAGGAACGCCGTCTTGCAACGCGACGAAGACCCCCACGGTCTCCTCGCCTCCGGTGTGCGAGATGTCGACGCACTCGATCCGGCGTGGGAGGACCGGTAAGCGCAGCAGCTTCTGGAGCTCCCGGAGGCGTGCCTCGACGTCCTCGCGCGCGCGTTCCTTCTCTGCGAATGCGTGCTCTGCGTTTTCTTTTGCCAGATCGAGCAGTTTGGCCTTGGCACCGCGTTTCGGTTCCACGATCCGCACCCGGCGTTTTCGGTTCTCGCTGAGGAGCTCTTCCAGCGCTTCGCTCATCTCGATCGACACCGGGACCAAGATATCGTCCGGCAACGAAGTCCGCTCGGCGTAGTGTTGCCGGAGAAATGCACCGAGCATCTCGTCGTTCGGCACTGCGACCTTCCGCAGAGGAAGCGTGCGCAAGCTGAACAAGCGTCCCCCGCGCATGCTCAGCACCGCAATTTCGACTTGGTCGCCCTGGCGGTGAAAGCCGATCACGTCTTGGTCCGACTTCTGCACACCGGCGACGCGCTGTTCTTCTTGAGCGCGCTCGACCGCGCGAAGCTGATCCCGATAGACCGCCGCCCGTTCGTATTCGAGCTCGCCGGACGCGCCTTTCATGCGTCCGTCGATGTCGCGCACAAGCTCGCCATGCCGCCCATCGAGAAACCGAGCGACGTTGACGACCTGCGCGCGATACTCTTGCTGGTCGACTTCCAACACGCATGGCCCCGGGCATCGCTTGATCTGATACTGAAGACACGGCCGAGATCGTAGTCGAAACTCGATGTCGGTACACGTTCGGAGCTGAAAATACCGATTCACCAACCTCAGCGTCTGCCGCGCCGCAGTAGCCGAGTGGTACGGCCCGAAGTACTGACTGCCGTCTGGTTTTGGTCGACGGACGACCTCGAGTCTGGGCCACGGCTTCTTCGCGTCGAGCCGCAACGACAAGAATTCTTTGTCGTCCCGAAGCTTCACGTTGTACTTGGGCTGGTGTGACTTGATCAGCTGGTTCTCGAGCAACGCAGCTTCCTTGTCGGTGTGTGTCACGAACGTCTCGATGTCGATGAGCTCGCGCTCGAGACGATTCACGAACGCGCGGACGTCGCTCGACCCCGGCTGGAAGTAGCTTCGAACGCGGTTCCTGAGGCTTCGCGCCTTGCCGACATAGAGGACCTTCCCGTCCTCGCCATGGAAGACGTACACGCCGGGCGACGCTGGAAGCTTGTCGAGCTTTCGCTGTGCTGCGTCTGCAATCACGCTGCACGTATACCACTGCGTGCTTCCCGGATCGCCCCGCGTTTCACTCAGCGCGGATCACGCGCTCGTCGGTGACAACTAGGTCGACTGCGACGTCGAATGAAAGGGTCGGCACCTCGGCGATCAACTGAAAATGGTATGCGACCGCGCATGTGCACGCCGTCCGAAGTAGCGGGATCAGCCGGTCGTAGTAGCCACCGCCGTAGCCGATTCGGTAGCCACGCGGGTCGACCGCCAACGCGGGAACCAGGGCGAAGTCCACCTCATCAGGCTCGACTTGCGCCGCCGCTTCGGGTGGCTCCGGGACCGAAAAGGCCCCGTCGACGAGCACGGTCTCGGGGCCGACCAGGTAGAGCCGTAGTTCGTCCCCGACCACTCGCGGCAACGCCACACGCTTGCCTGCTTCCCAAGCCGCTTGCATGAATGGCTGCGTTCGCACTTCGTTCCGAATCGATGCAAATGCGAGAATCGTCGACGCGCGTTCGATCTCCACGAGTGCGAAAAGGCGTCTGGTGATTTCGGATGAACGCGCGTCGCACGCTACGCCGGGAAGCGCCCCGCGCACCGAGCGCATGCGATCCCGCAGCGCTAGCTTGGCGCGCCGACGGAGCAAGCTTTCGGCGTGCTCCGTCTCGTCCGTGGTCACGGGTCGATTTGCTGCGCGAGCTCCGCGTCCGATTTCAGTCGTTGATCGATGCGTCGAATGGCACCATCGACGACTTGTCGCGTCTTGGCCTCGAGGCTCTCACGTCGTCGTTCGGACGCGTCGAGATCCTCGGCAAGACCGAGCGCGACGACCGCAAGAAGCTGCGCGGGTGTCGCTGCTCGAGCCGCCTTGGGCCCGAGCGCTTGCACCCGCTCGTTCACGATATCGGCGAGTCGTTGTAGGTATGCTTCATCGGCGTCCGAGGACATGCGATAACGGGCGCCGGCAATTTCGATCTGAACGTTGGGCTTCACGGTTGACGGGAAGGTAGTCCTCCAGCTCCTTTGGCGTCAAGGTAGGACATCCACACCCATCCCCGCTACGTTCCGCTGCGATCGGAATCTGCCTACGAGGGTTTATGAGACGCTGCGCACGCGTGTTATGTTTGATCCCCGGGGGACAGGTGGGGTCATGATCAAGGTTAGTTGCCCGTCGTGTAAGGCGGCTTACGACGTGGATGAGCAGCGCCTGCCCGACGATGGGCTCCGGATGCGGTGCCCAAAGTGCAGCGAAAGCTTTCAGGTTCATCGCGATGGCTCGACGGCGAAGAGCGGAGGCGGGGCCGCGCCAGGCGCGCAGAAGCGCCCACGGCGCAAGCCAACGCAGGTCGGCCTCGGCCCGCAGGCGCCGCCCCCCACTCCAGCTGCGGCGATCAAGTCGCCACCTTCGGATTTGCCGGCCCCATCGGGCGCAGTCGATCTTCCCGCGCCTTTCTCGGGTGGCGCGCTCACCGATCTCCCCGCGCCGAGCAAGGGCGGCCGCTCGCTCGACTTCGACCCGTTCGATGACCCCGGGGTGGCCGACCTCCCTGCTCCAAAGGCACCGTCGCCGTCTCCTGGCTTCGATCCATTCGCGGACATGGACTTGCCCGCGCCGCTCGAAGCACCGGGCGGCACCGATCTCCCCGCGCCGCTGTCGGCCTCCTCAGGGGTCGAGGTCGACCTGCCCGCTCCGATGGGAACCGCGCGGGCTCGCGGGGTCGATCCCATGGCAGAGGAGATCGATCTACCGATGGCGCTGACCGACGCTGAGCTTCCGAGACCCAAGGCTCCCTCTGCTGTGCCACAGCCGATCTCGCTCGACTCCGAGCTGCCCATACCGAGTGCGGAGCAAGATCTGCCCGTTGCTCGCGATGACTTTCAAGGTCTCGATATCGACGGCCCCGAACGGATTCACGGCGCTGGGCCCATTGAACTCGACCTTCCGGACGGTGGCGATCTCGATCTCGAGATGGAGCTCGATGCACCCGCACCGCTTCCTGGGCCACCACCGCCCCTCAGCCAGGCCCTCGGCGCGCCAGCCGCGGCGGGTCCGGGCGACACGCCAAAGCAGGACCGTGTCAGTCGAGATTCTGCCGAGCTCCAGCTGCCGGGGTCGGACGGGCTGGAGTTCTCGGAGCTGCCTGGGGAGGCCGAAGACGGCGTGCAGCGCATGCCGAATCCCGGCGGCGCCGGGCCGGATATAGTCGTCAAGCCCAAGCGCAAGATCAAGCTCAAATCGGTTTCGATCAAGTGGCCCCCTTGGCTGATGAAAGCCATGGCCGTGTTCGCAGCTATTTCGGCGGTGCTCGGCGCAGGCTTCTATCTCGGCACGACCCAGTATGGCCTCTTTGGTGTTTACCTCGTGGAGCCCTTTCTCCCCGCATCGGGCGACGCCGTCATGGTCGCGCAAGCCGTCGAGGAAGCCGAGATGATGGCCTCCTCAGATACGTACGCCGCGACGCGGCGCGCCCTCGCTAGGCTCGAGCTGGCGCGCGACGATGCGAGCCTCAATCGCTCGCTCGTCGCTCGGAGCCTTCTTCATGAGTCGTACTACCAGGCGCGCTACGGACAGGAAGCCGAGAGTGCCGGTATTGCCGACACGCTTCGGTTGCACCTCCGGCGAAGAGGCGACGAAGCGCCGCGCATCCATGTTGCGCTCGCGGCAGATGCGCTTCGCACGTCCGACATCGACACCGCGACTTCCGAGATTGCGCTCGCTTCGCAGGAGGAGCCGACCGACCTCTACGTGGACCTGGTGGTTGGTGAGCTCGCACTCAGAGCTCGCGACGGGCAAGCGGCTGTCGACGCGTTCGACAGGGCCATGAAGAAGGACGACAGTGCGCGCGCGCAGTGGGGCCTCGCCCGCGGTTATCGTGTGCTTGGCGACCAGGAAAAGGCCGCTGCGGCTGCCAAGGCAACTCAGACGCTGAGTGAGAACCACGCCGGCGCACGGCTGGCTGTCGCGGGCTTGCTTGTCGACGAGGGCAAGCTCGACGAGGCCTATGAGCTTCTTCAGGTCCCGGGTGGCCTCGTCCCTGTGGCAGGCGCCACCCTCTTGGTCGCCCGTGCCGACAAGTCCGCTGCGCTCACGCTCGTCGCTCGCATAGAGGAACATCGCGGGCGTCTGGGCGCGGCTCGCGAGATGTACGAGAAAGGGATCGAGCTCGACACGAGCAATGCGGATGCGGCGCTCGGTGCCGCGCGGCTCGTTCTGCTCGAGGGCGCCTACCAAGACGCCTATGCGCGTTTTCAGACCGTGCTCGGGTCTGAGGTTCGCCCCGGGGCCGAGATGGACGTGACTGGCAAACCGAAGGTCGTGGTCGACGCCAAGCTCGGCGGCGCCGAAGCGCTCCTCGCCATGGGCAAAGCAGAAGACGCTCAGAAGCTGTTGGCAGATCTCAGGACCCCCGAGCCTGTGAACGCGGACGTGGAGCTCTGGCAGGGAATGGTGGCCGACAGTTTGGCAGACGCCAAGGCCGCGGTGAGTCACTTCCGGAGCGCGATCAAGCTCGACCCCAAATCCTTCCGTGCGTACATGGCGCTCGCGCAACACTACCGTTCGACCAAGCGTCCAGGTGAAGCGGTCGGGGTTCTCGTCGAAGCACAGCGGAACGTCGAGATCACCGCCGAGGTTCGGCGCCTATTGGGTTGGGCCGAGCTCGATCGCAACCGTATCGACGAAGCGATCGGACAGTTTGTACAGGCGCTCGAGATGGAGCCTCGAGACTCTGCTTCCCAGTTCGGCCTCGCGGTCGCATACCGTCGCCATGGCATGCTTGACGAGGCTGGTGGCGAGCTCGAGAAGGTCCAGGCGCTGGACGGGAAGTTCCCCGGGCTTGCGCTCGAAAAGGGCCGGCTGGCCGAGGCTCGCGGCGATACGGATGCTGCGGTCGCCAGCTATCGCGAAGCACTCGAAGAGGCACCCCATGACGCCGCGCTCAAGTCGCGTCTCGGCGCTGTCCTGGTCATCACGGGGGAGCTCGAAGAGGGCGAGAAATTGCTCATGGAAGTGATCGAGGCTCAGCCGTACTCGGCCGAAGCCGAACACTATCTCGGACGTGTCGAGCTCGATCGGGGTCAGACGGAAAACGCTCGGCGCCACTTCCTCCGCGCTGCGCGACTCGAGTCCGACAGCGGCCTCTATCGGATGTACGTCGCGTGGGTAGCGCTCGAATCGAACGAGATGACGACTGCGCTACGGGAGCTCGACACCGCGCTGAAGCTCGACCCGACACTCGGAGATGCGTTCTGGCTGCGTGCGCGCATTCGTATTCGCGCTGGCACCGTTCGCGACGCCCTCGGCGACCTGCGCAAGGCCATCGAGCTCAACCCGAGCCGTGTGGAAGCATGGGCGGCCATGGGCGAGTGCCACTACCAACTGGGCCAAATGAAGGAAGCGATTCTGGACTTCGAGAGGGCGGTCGCCGCCGCTCCGGAGCGTGGGTACTGGTGGTACCGCTTGGGGCGCTTGCAGCTCGACGAAGGCCACAAGGCCAAGGCACTCGATGCGCTAGGTCATGCTACGTCTCTAGGAGCGGAAACGGCCGGTCCCAACGCGTGGTTGGCGGACTCCCATCGGCTGACCGGGGACATCTACTACGGGCAGAAGAAGCGTCAGCAAGCCGTCGTCGAATATGGCCGCTACCTCGAGTACGCCGGCCCAGACGCGCTCGACCGAGCCGACGTCGAGTCGAAGCTACGTAAGATCGCGCTTGGCTACGATTGAGAGCCTCTCAACCGAGGTGATTGGGCCCGAAAGCGTCCGGCAAAAGCGATGAGAGATTGTACTGCGCGTGGGTGCTGCCCGCGTAGCTCCGTATCGAAAGGCTCGGTGCGAGCTCGGCCAAGCATTGCCGGCAGATCCCGCAAGGCGGAGTAGGGCGCTTCGCTTTGGAAGAGATCGCGAGCGCCACGAGCTCCCGCTCTCCGGCCGCAACCGCAGCGGCCATCGCCGCGCGTTCCGCGCAAATCGTGGCGCCGTAGCTCGCGTTCTCGACATTGCATCCGGTGAAGACCGCGCCGCTCTTGGTTTGGATGGCCGCCCCCACCGCGAACCCCGAGTAGGGAGCATACGCGTGTGCGAGCGCCTTCGTCGCGGCTCGTTGCAAGGCACCCCAAGCGCTTTCGTCCATCACATCGACTCCAAGACGCCGCCAAGCAGTGATTCGAAGCGCGGCTGAACACGGCCGGCGGTCTCTTGTACTTCTTCGTGGCTCAGCGGGCTCTTCGAGAGCCCGGCAGCGAGGTTCGAGATGCACGAGATGCCTAGGACACGAAGGCCCATATGCCGTGCGGCAAGCACCTCGAGCACGGTGCTCATCCCCACCGCGTCAGCACCGAGCGTCCTGAGCATCCGGACTTCGGCTGGGGTTTCGTAGGCGGGCCCCAACAGGCCGGCGTAGACACCGCGCTGGAGCTCGAACCCCTGCGCAGCCGCAACAGCGCTCGCAGTTTCGATGAGTGCTGGGTCGAACGCCGTGGTCATGTCGGGAAATCGAGGACCCTGTTGCTTGTCGTTTGGGCCGACGAGGCTACTCGCTCCGGTGAGGTTGAGTTGGTCGGTGATCGCCATCAGGGCGCCGGGCTCGAGCCCCGGCCCAATTCCCCCCGCCGCGTTGGTCACGATCAACGTCTGGGCTCCGAGGATGGCCATCAACCGGACCCCGAACGCGACTTCGCCCGGCGAGTTGCCTTCGTACAGGTGGGCGCGTCCCTGCATCGCGACGATGCGCTTGCCCGCCTTTTGTCCTGTGACGAGGTTGCCCGCGTGTCCCGCCACGCTCGGGAGCGGCATGTGGGGGATTTCGCCGTACGGGATTGCGTGCGCACCCTCCAACCCGTTCGCGTAGTCGCCGAGCCCGGATCCGAGGACCAGAGCGACGTCCACCGTTCCGGTCCGATCGGCCACGGCCTCTTTGGCCTGATTGAGTGCCTCCATCATCGCGTCCGCATTGTACGCTACCTCGGCTATAGTGCCTGCCGGATGACGAGACGAGTAGCCATCGCCTGTTTGATGCTGTTGCTCGCGTGTGCCGGCAGGGGCGTCGACGGGCCTGCGGGCGACACGGCCCGTGAAGTCTCCGAGACGGACGACCTGCCGAACCTCGTCGAAGCTCCGGTGCTGGTGTCGATCGTACCCATCGCGACGGCGGAACAAATTCCCCGTGATTGCGCCAATCCAGTGGAAGAATCCTGCAATGCGCTGGACGACGACTGTGACGGGGTGATCGACGACGGCTGTGGATACGGGACCGGCCTCATGCAGGTCACCGCTTCGTGGGACACAGGCGCGGACATCGACCTCTACGTGACGGGGCCGCTTGGCGACACACTGAGCTTTCAGCGGCCGGCGACTCCCTTTGGTGCACGAGTGGATCACTCAGGGCGAGGTGACTGCGCTGGCGACATGCCGAATCCGCGGATCGAAAACGTTCGGTGGGTAGGTACGCGGCCGACCGACGGAATCTACGAAGTCGAGCTGCACTATTGGGGTGAGTGTATCAGCGGCGGCGGGCCCACCGACGTGACCGTTTCGGTTGCTGTCGGGCGTCGAATCGCGGGTCAATACCGCCATAGCTTGGTGCCTGGAGAGCGGATCCGCGTCGTTCGGTTCGTCATCCAATGACCGCCCGCCGGGACGGCGCACTCTTTGCTCTGAGCTTGGCTCTACAAGCATGCATGGTCGGCGGAGTTGCGCTCACGGCGCGGTCCGGTGGGTCGTCGTCCACAGCCGTCGTTGGCTTGGCGCTGTGCTTCGTGCCCTATGCGGGCGCTCTCGTGTTCTCGCGTGCTGCATCGAGCAAGCGAGCCGTCGACCGGATCGCGCTCGCCTCGGCGTTGCTCTTCGGTGCCTTGTTGCTCTTCGCCCCGCCTCTCTTGTCCGACGACCTGTACCGCTATCTTTGGGAGGGTCGGCTCTGGCTCGAAGGGCTCAACCCCTACCGGCTCGCTCCGGACGATCCGGCGGTGGCGCACCTACGCGACGGCCTGTGGGCGAACATCAACAACAAGCCCCTCACCAGCATCTACCCCCCACTTTCGCAGCTCATGTTCGTCGTCGCCCAGTGGCTGGGAGGGGAGGTCTGGACGCTCAAGTTGCTCGCGCTTCTCGCCCACGCACTCTCGGTTGCCTTGGTGGCACGGGCGTGTACCGAGCGGAAGGCCTCGCTAGCGATTGCTCTCAACCCGCTGTTGCTCAGCGAGGCGGCGCTCAATGGTCACTTCGATATCTTGTGCGGCGTTTTGCTCCTCGTAGCGGCGTGGGCCCTTTCGCGGCAGCGATTCGCGCAAGCCGGCGTCGCGGCATGCGCGGCCGTCGGGCTCAAAGTCGTGGGGCTGGTCGTGATCCCGCTTTTCGTGCGGCGGCCTCGCGTGTTGATTGCGGCCGGATTCGGTTCGGCCCTCTTGCTCGTGCCTCTGGTTTGGCCGCGTGCGCTGGTGGACCCGGCTTCGGGTGCAGGACAGTTCGCAACGCGCTGGCGTGGCAACGAAAGCACGTTCGCATTGGTCGATCGGCTGAGCTACGCGCTCTTCGATCCAAGTTTTGCTCAGTTCGTCGCGCGTTGCATCGTTGCGGCCGTCTTGCTCGGCTTGTGCGCTCTGATCGTCTACCGTCGCGTCCCCCCATGGACGGCCATCCGTGCGCTCGTCTGGGCGGTGCTGCTTTTGTCGCCGCAGGTCCACCCTTGGTATCTCGCATGGCTTCTTCCGCTGGAGGTTGCCGCCGGGGGCTCGGCTGGCCTGGTCTGGAGTGCCGCGATCCTTTGCGCCTATGCGCCGCTCGACCGCTGGGTCGTCGAAGGTGTCTGGGACCTGCCGCTTTGGGTGCAGATTTTAGAGTACGCGGTCGTCGGCCTCGCCCTGGTCCTCGCTCCACGGCGTCCGACCCTTGCCCGGCCCGCTCCTGAAGGGCAATTTACTCTGTGATTCTAGTGCTTTGGCATGCGAAGCCGCCTCGATTTTCCGGGGCCTCGGTTTTGGCTTGCAGGGAGGGCGCGAGCCCTTAGACTACGCGCCCCTGAATCCCAGGGACAGACGGATTCACCATGTACGCGGTCATTCAAACAGGCGGAAAACAGTATCGGGTTGCCGAAGGCGACACGATTCGCGTCGAAAAACTCATAGGCGATGTCGGCTCCAACGTGGAGTTCACGGACATCCTGATGGTCGGTGGCGAGACGGTCGACGTGGGCAAGCCCCATGTGGGTGGCGCCAAAGTCACGGCCGAAATCGTTGCCCAGGACCTCGCCAAGAAAATCATCGTCTTCAAGATGAAGCGCCGGAAGGGCTATCGGAACCGCCGCGGTCATCGGCAGCCATACACCGAGCTTCGCATCAAGAGCGTGAAGGGCTAAGGGAGCGCCATGGCACATAAAAAGGGTCAGGGCTCAACCCGCAACGGCCGCGATTCCAACCCGCAGTACCGTGGCGTCAAGGTGTTCGGCGGCCAGACCGTTCCCGCAGGCAGCATTCTGGTTCGCCAGGTTGGCCAGACGTTCCACCCGGGTGCAAACGTCGGCGTGGGCAAGGACTATACGCTTTGGGCCAAAATTGACGGCGTCGTCACGTTCGAGCGACGCGGTCGAACCGGCAAGCGCGTTGGCGTTTACCGCACCGACAACTGAGCAAGCTCTTGCAGGAGCGTCTCCCCGCGCCCGAGTGTGACTCCCCCGCGGGGAGCGTCTTCCCTCCTCCCGCTGGGCGTAGGGTCTATTGCAACCGCAACCTGAGGCTCGACCTAGTCAAAGCTGTCGGCTTCGACATGGACTACACGCTTGCGATCTATCGCCAGGCCGAGATGGATCGGCTGAGCATCGAGGCGACCGTCAGCAAGCTGGTCAAGCGGGGCTACTCCGAGGAGCTCGTATCGATGAAGTACCGGACCGACTTCCCGATACGAGGCCTGCTCATCGACCGTAAGCTCGGCAACGTGCTCAAGATGGACAGCCATCGGTACGTAAAGACGGCGTTCCACGGGTTTCGTAAGCTCACGCGCGAAGAGCGCCGGCGGGCGTATCACACCCGGCGACTCCGTCCGGGTACGGAGCGGTACCACTGGGTCGATACCTTGTACGGGCTGTCCGAGGTGGCGGTCTACGCAGCGGTCGTCGAGCATCTCGAGACGTCCGGAGGCGCGCTCGACTATGGGCAGCTGTTTTCTGACATTCGGGAGTGTGCCGACCTCTCTCATCAGGACGGCTCGATTCTCGACGCCGTGCTCGACGATCTGCCCCGGTATGTCGACCGCGATCCCAGTCTCGGGGTGCTGCTCCACAAGCTACGGAGCGCCGGCAAACGGCTCTTTCTCGTAACGAACTCGGGACCCGACTACACCGAGGCCATGATGTCGTATCTCCTCGATCAGGCGCTCGACGAGTATCCGAGCTGGAAGAACTACTTCGACTACATCTGCTCCGCTTCCAGGAAGCCTAGCTTTTTTACGGAGAAGGCGCCCTTCGTCGATGTCGAAGCGCAGGAAGAGACCCGGACGCTGCAGCGGGGTCGAGTCTACACCGGGGGCAACATCGCTGACCTTGAGCGGACCCTGGGCTTCGCCGGCGATGAGGTCCTCTACGTGGGCGATCACATCTACGGCGACGTGCTTCGAGCCAAGAAAGAGTCCACCTGGCGGACCGCCATGATCATCCAGGAGATGGACGACGAGCTCCGGGTGCTTCGCGAGCACGCTCTCAATTTCGAACGCGCGGCCTCGCTCGAGCAGATGCGCGGCGCGGTACAGGACGAGCTGCGCGAACATCAGGCGCGTCTCAAGAGCGTCGAACGCAAGCTCCACGGCCACGAATCGGGCCCCGAGAAGGCCACGTTGGATGCCCAACGCGTCCGTCACAGGCGCTCGATCGACCGATTGCGGGCGCAGCTCAAGGATTTGGACGCCGAGCATTCGGCGCTGCAGGACACTCTCGACGAAGCGTTCCACCCCTTTTGGGGTTCGGTTTTCAAGGCGGGCAGCGAGGTTTCGAGCTTTGGCCATCAAGTCGAGCAATACGCCGGGCTCTACACGTCCCGCGCGACGAATCTCGCGCAGTACTCGCCCATGCACTACTTCCAGAGCCCGATGCACCGCATGCCGCACGAGTCCGGCAGTTCGCCGGGGACCTGAGACTGGGGGGCGGGGCGGCCCGGCGCCAGCGTGCGGGATCACCGCGCAGGCGTTTTCTTGTTCGCAAAACGTCTCGCCTGTCTATACTTCGTGCTCACTCACAATGGAGCGTGTTATGGCGAAAGCGGCCACGAAGAAAAAAAGCAATAAGAAAAAGCGGACGGCGAAGAAGTCCACGTCCAAGAAGACGGTGAAGAAGGCGGCGAAGAAGCGCACCGCACCGAAGAAGGCTGCCAAGAAGAAGGTTGCCAAGAAGAAGGCTGCGCCAAAAAAGGCAGCCAAGAAGAAGACCTCAAAGAAGACGGTGAAGGCCGAAGCCGCCGCGCTGAAGAAGAAGGCCACTAAGGCGCGCGCTCAAGTCAAAAAGAAGCTCGCCAAGGCCAAGAGGGACGCCGAAAGAGAGACGGCGGCCTTGAAGCGGAGGGCGAAGAAGACCCGCGCCGACCTCAAGCGGCAGTTCTCGAAGGCGAAGACGGCCGCCACCAAGAAGAGCGCCGCGCAAAAGAAGAAGGCTGCGAAGGCGATCGCCGATCTCGAAAAGAAGCTCAACAAGGCGGCGAAGCGGCTCAAGACCAAAACGAAGGCGAAGAAGAAAAAGCCCGCGAAGAAGAAGTAGGCTTTTACGCGGTGGAGCCAAGGGGGATCGAACCCCTGACCTTCGCACTGCCAGTGCGACGCTCTCCCAGCTGAGCTATGGCCCCAAAGGGAGCCCGGCTTAGCACCCCACGCGGCACGCGCAAATGCGCTCTCGGATTTCTTGACCTTTCGCGTTGCGGCGGCGAAACGGAAAGGCGATGCGAGCGGTCGTTTTCGTGGTCATGTTGCTCTCGGCCTGCAGCGCGTACGATGACCTCGCGCTGCTCGAAGTCGATGCCATCGAGCCGTCGGAGATCGAGCCTGGTGGCACGCTTCGCATTCACGGCAGTGGCTTCCCGCTCGGGCGCACGCCCGGTATCGTGCTGCGCGGATCCGTTCATCGTCCAGGGATGCAGTCGAGCACCGTGAACGCGCATCTCGTGGGTGTCGTGAAGTCCGAGTCGCTCATCGAGATCCCAATCGTGGAGGAGCTGATCGAGGCACTCGGGGGCCGCGCTACCGTCGACGGAGAGTTGAGGCTCGGGTTCCGCGCTGCGGACGACCGCCGCGATGTGTTCGCCACCGAGCGGGTGCGAGTCGACTTTCTGCCCGACACCTCCACTCAGCTTCGCGTCGATAGCGCTCGCGAGGAGCAGACCGCGCCGGACGGCGCACAGAGCTTTGGGCTGCAGCTGTCACGTGAGGAGCTTGGAACCGTGGGGGTTCGCATCGTGGCGGTCGACTCGGACGGACTCGCTGCCGTTCAGGGAGTCAAGTCAGGGGACACCCTCGTCGGCCTCGACGGCATGAGCCTCTACAGTTGGCGCGACTTCGTTCCGGACCCGAGCCAGGAGCAGTCGACGGTGCTCGTGGCCCGAGACGGCCTCCGCGGGGTTCACGCGCTTCGTTGGCCGCATGAGGCTACCCAACGCCCGCTCGACCCCATCGCGCTCGGATTGTTCATCCTTCTCGGGCTATTGGTCGGCTGGGTTTCCCCGGCGACCCTTTGCTTGCGCGCCCGCGCTTCGACGGTCTCGCTTCCCGCCTGGCTGACCCGTGCGAGTCTCGTGCTGGTCTTCGCCGCACTGTTGCTCTGTGTCGCCGCCCTGCAGTGGACGACCATGTGGATTCTCGGTTTGGGCACCTTTGCCGCGCTTTTTACGCTCGCTACGAGGCATCGTGCTGGAGCGTTCAGCTTCGCGTTCGCTCTCGCAGCGTCACTGACCGTCATGCTGCTGGCGCGAACCGCTAGCATCTCGGCGATCGTCGCTTCACAGGGCCCGTCGGTCCTGCGCTGGTACATCTTCCAGTCCCCCGCGTCGTTCCTTGCCTTCGCCGCTTACCTCTACGCGCTCGCCGCCATGAGCTCTCGCGCTTCGCTGTCTGCGTCGCTCTATGCCGCGGCAGCCGCCGTGTTCGGCGGCGCGCTGTTCCTCGGAGGTTGGCCGTTCGGGGGCTCTCTGGTGGGGATTGCGTCGCTGGTAGGCAAAGCGGCCACGTTGCTGCTGGTCGCACAGGTCTTCGATATGAGTCGGAAGGCGGCTGCGACTTGCGCAGGGTTGGGGCTAGGCCTCGCCCTGCTCGGACTTCTCGTCGACATCGCTACCCTTTTCCCGCAGTGGAGCGCCCTCGCTGTCGGGTGCGTCTGCGCGGTTGCGACGCGCGCCTTGGTGCCGCCACTGCGCCGCGAGTCGGCGGCCGCAATCGTCTGAACGTTCAGGCGGCCTGCTTCAAGAAATCGCGGAGCAGCGCGCGTTGCTCCGCGGAGGGCGACAGAAACTGCAGCCCCGCCTCGTGCCCACGGTCCCCGACGGCTTTGACCCAACGAATCGATGCTGCGCATTCGAAGGGCGAGCGTTCCGGATCCTCGATGCCATCCTGCGTCAAGAAGAAGGCGACGGTCACTACTTCTCCAACCGTGAGGGGCCGTGCGAACGTGATCGCAGCGCCACCACTGCTCAGATTCATCGTCTCCGCATGCAGCGTCTCACCCGAGATGGTGAGCTCGCAAGAGATGCGTACCGGATGGCGATTGTGCCGGCGCTCTTGGTTCGAATCCTGCGTCACACCTTCATGATGCGGAAGACGACGCGCAGCGCAAGATTGCCGGCATCACTGAACTTGCGGACGCCGCGCCCTCGAACGCACACGAACGTCGGCTGCTTCCGCGCTCAGCTCCCGGTCGCCAGGCGCACCCCGGAGCAACCCAGCGTAGATCGCGAGTGATCGCTTGAAGTGGCCTTGCTCCGCGAGGATACGTGCCATGGTTCGCGTCGGGAACGGTTCCTCGAACAAGCCCGCGCTCCTGGAGAAGACGCCGGCCGGAGGGCGACTCGGAGGCCCAGAGTCAGGCTCCGACGTCGACACCGGCTCCGACGCTGACACTGACACTGGCTCTGACACTGGCTCTGACACTGGCTCTGACACTGGCCCTGACACTGGCCCCGACACTGACTCTGGCTCTGACGCCGGCTCTGAAACCTCCACGTCTTTGCGGGGTTCTTCTTGCGCGGCTTGCAGCGCCCATTTTGCGAAGCCCATGACCTTGCCTAGGAAGCCTTCCTTGGGCTGCCCGCCGGCCTTGTTTCGGATTGCGTGGATCAGTTGGCCTCGGCTCATGGCGTACGTGTCGCCCACGCCCATTCGCTCGGCTTCCTGTCGAAGCTCTGGCGTCGTGAGATTGTAAAGTCGCGTTAGATCCATCGAACCAAGTCCTGGTTCAACTGTTGTAGCGCGTTCTTGGCTTGGTCGCAGTCCCGATCGATCTGCCGGCGGAGTGCCTCCAACCCATCGAACTGCGCTTCCCCTCGGACGCGAGCTACGAAGCCAACCCGTATGCGTTTTTCGTAGAGGTCTCCGTCAAAACCAAACAGATGTACCTCGACCGAACGGCCCGCGTCGAACGTCGGCCGATTGCCCAAGTTGGCCACGCCGTGAAGTAGCGGTGCGCCCGCCTCGCCCAGCACCCGCGCGACGACTGCATAGACCCCGTCCTTCGGCAGTTGCAGCGCCGCCACCTCGAGGTTGGCGGTGGGAAATCCGATCTCACGGCCCCGTTGATCGCCCCGCACGACGAGCCCCGTGGTTTCGTGCAGTCGGGTCAGCATCACCGCGGCATCTTCCACGTTTCCGTCCTCGCCCAGAGTTCGGCGAAGCCGTGTCGAAGAGACGGCCTCCCCCTTGTACATGACCGGCTCGACGAGGTGGACCGTAAAACCCTCTCGCTCGCCCCACTGCCGCAGCGTCGCAAGGTTGCCGGAGCGCTTGTGACCAAAGTGGAAATCCGGGCCTACGACCACGCCCTTGGCGGCGCAGGCATCCAGCAAGACGCGCTCGACGAAGCGATCTGGGGTCATTTTGGAGAACTCGTCGTCGAACGGCAGGACCACCACGTCGTCGCACCCGGCTCCCTTCAGAAACTCGACGCGGCGCTGCATGTCGGTGATCAAGACAGGTGCCCGTTCTGGCGCGAGAACGGCCGTCGGATGCGGCTCGAAGCACATGGCGAGCGTCTGCCAGCCCTGGGCGTCGGCCGTCCGTTTCGCGGCGTCGATGAGGGCCCTGTGACCCAGGTGAACGCCATCGTGGTTGCCAGGGGTGACGACAGAGTGGGTTCGGCGCATCAGTTCAGGGGCCCCGGAGCAGTGAACGTGCCCCTCCCTCACGCACCTACAGCGCCCTCAGGGACACTTCAACTCGAATACGCCCGATAGACACGTTGGTGACGTAGGGCTTTTGGTGCTGTATGGTTGAAAACATGGGGAAATCAAAGGTGCGGGGCGATTCCTCCGAGGAGCCTCCGTTCGAGGAGGTCATGGGGCGCCTCCAAACAGTCGTGGAGCAATTAGAAGAGGGAGATTTGCCTCTCGAGCAGTCTCTGGCGATGTTTGAGGAGGGGGTCCGCCTGTCGCGGGCCGGAGCGAAACGACTGGATGAAGCCGAGCGTAGAGTAGAGGAGCTCCTCGCAGCCGGAGACGAGCTGCAAACGAGCCCTCTCGAAGAAAGCGAAGCGGGGGAATAATGAGCCAAGTCCTCACGGTACCGACACACTTCAACGACCTAGGAGAGCTCTCCGAGGGTTTTCTCGATCGCGTCGAACAAGACACGTTGATCCTTTACGGACCCGTCGCCTACGAAGACGGTTCCGAGATCGAGTTCGTGGTGCTACTGGCCGACGGCTCGCCCGCTCTCGAAGGGACCGGTCGCGTGCGCGCTGCTGTCGATGGTGGCGCCGACCGCGTGCCGGAAACTCGCTACGACGTGGTCGTCGAAGCGCTGCAACTCGACGGTCGTTCCGAAGTTGTTTTTGAACGCCTCGTTCTTTCGCGCCAAGCGGTGTCCGATCACCCGTCCGCCGAGGGCGACGCACCGCCCACCGGCGAAGTCGACGTTGTGCCAGTCGATGAGGACGCGCCCGATACGGTGCCGCCCGAAGCGGTCGACGAGGATGACGAGTATGACGAGTACGACGACGAGCCGGCGACGGTGATTGCCGCGGTCGATGCGCAAGCGATGATGGCAGAGGCAGAGTCAGAGCCGGTGGCGGCGTCAGTGACAGAGTCAGAGCCAGCGTCAGTGACAGAGTCAGAGCCAGCGTCAGAGTCAGAGCCGGTGTCGGCGTCAGTGTCAGAGCCAGTGTCAGTGGCAGAGCCGGTGTCGGCGTCAGAGCCGGTGCTGGAGTCGGAGCTCGTGGCTGAGTCGGAGCCTGCGTCCGAGGCGGTGACGGGGTCGGGGGCCGGGCCCGCGGCCGAGCTTGCTGCCGATGCGCAAACAGCGCGCGGCGCAAACGCCGACCAAGAGGGCC
>QMMB01000010.1 GCA_003647035.1 Deltaproteobacteria bacterium
CAAGGCCTGCAGCGAAGCGGCCGACCTCACGGCCGCACGGAGCCGATCCAGCGGCGAAAGCGAGAGCGCCCATTGGATGAGGGTGCGATCCACATCGCGCGCGGCCTGTCGCACGAGCTCATCTACCTCGTGAGCTCCGGTGGGCTTGTCGGACACTACGGGAGGGTACCCCGTGGGTGCTCCGCAAGCCAGAGGCGAAGAAGCTCCCTCCTGCTCATCCTGTTCGCGCTCGTAGGGTGCAATGCGGACTCAGATCCCGAGTGCTTCTAGCCAATCATCTTCTCGGAAGCCAACGAGCGCGAAGCCGTCTCCGAGGACCAAGGGGCGTTTGATTAGCTTGCCGTCCTTCGCCAGCGCGGTCAGTGCCTGGTCGTCGCTCATCGTCGGGAGCTTGTCCCTGAATCCGCCCTCACGATAGCTCTTCCCCGCGGTGTTGAAGAGCTTCTTGAGGGGGAGCCCGGATAGCCGGAGAGCCTTCGCGAGAAGGGCTTGCGACGGCGGATTCACGACGATGTCTTTCGACTTGAAGTCCACCCCCGCTTCGTCGAGAAACCGGAGCGCCTTCTTGCACGTGCTGCAGTTCGGGTACTGGTACACGACGATGGACATCGCCTCATGCGTAGCACACCAGCGCAAACACCCCGCGTAGCGTATCGAATCTGAACCGTCCGTGCGACCTGTGCTTTTCCCTGCGTTTTTTTGGGGGAGCGCATCCCGTCGGGTGCGAGACTCTCTCGCTGCCCTATAGACCCGCCGTGCCCCTTCCCATCACCGTCGTCTCCGATATCGTCTGCCCTTGGTGCTTCATTGGCCATCGGCGGCTGGCGGACGCCCTCATGCGATTGACAGACCTCGAGACCGCAGTCGATTGGCGCCCGTATCAGCTGCATCCCTATATCCCACGGGAAGGCGTGTCCTTCGACGAGCACTACCAGCGAAAGTTTGGCGGCAACATCGACGCGCTGCGAGACCGCATGCAGCAAGCGGGGCAATCTGCCGGCATCGATTTTCACTTCGACCTGATCGAACGGGTTCCCAACACCCTTGCTGCCCACACCGTGATCGACTGGGCCCCTCCTGGGGAAACGCGCAACGCGCTGGTCGAGCGATTGTTCGAGGCGTATTTCCTCGAGGGGAAGGACGTCGGCGACTCCGAAGTCCTAGCCGGCCTAGCGTCCGACGCAGGCCTCGGTCGATCCGACGTAGTCGAGCGGCTCGCGCGAGACGACGATCGAGAGCGCATCGCGGCAGAGGCCGACGCCAACCGCCGCGGCGGCATCACGGGCGTACCGTTCTTTCTAGTCGGCGACCGATATCCGATCGTCGGTGCGCAGAGCCCGGAAACGATGGTGCAGGTCATCGAGCGAGTGCTTAGCGCACGCTAGCTCTCCGCTCTTCGTTGCAGAGCGAATCTCTCCTGGCGTTGCTGTGCGGCCGGGTCGTCGCGGTAGAAAATCACGCTGAAGACGATGAAGCCGGACCACAGGGCGACGAGGTGGTAGAGCATCATCGCTCCGCCGTGGTGCTGGAAGATGTTCGCGGAGATCATTGGGCCGAACAACATGCCGAGGGCGTAGAAGGTGTTGTAGATCGAGGTGCCGCGACTGTAGTCCTCAGGGCGCAGGGACACCCCCTGCAGCGCCAGGCTCACCGGTGAGATGGACGCCAGGGTGGCGCCGGCCACCATCACCGCAACGCCCATCGCCCAATACGATTCTAGAAACACGAAACCGAGGACCATCGTTGCGCCGACGATGGACAGACCGCGCATCGTGAGCAGATGACCGATGCGGTCACCGAGCAAGCCCGCAGGGTTGGTGAACAGCAGCATACCGAGTGCGAAAAACGCGGGGATCCAGATCGTTTGACCCTCGGTGATTCCCTTGCTTTGCATCAGGTAGAGCGGCAGGAAGAGGACGACGCTGGCTTGAAAGTAGCCATAGGTGAAGGTGGCGAGGCAGGAGTTCTTGATCTGCCAAAGCACTTCAACGCGCGAGAGCCTTCGGGGAGGTGCCGTCGGCGCTTCGTCGTCGAGCTGCCCGAGGTACACGATCTGGCGAGTGGCCCTGCTCGGTTCGAGCCTCAAGAGCAAGTAGACGCCGGCAGCGAGCGAGAGCACCCCCGCAGCAACGAATCCGATCGCCAAAGGGCCCAGCCGCGTCAGCCCCCATGCCATTCCTGGGCCGAGTGCGTAACCGATCCCCATCGCCACGGCGTACAGGCTCATGGTAAACGCCTTGTTACGTTCACCGCCGCGCGACAGCAGCATCGTCTCTGCGCCGATCCAAATCCCCACCGAGAACGCGCCGTCGAAGAACCGCAGCACGGCGATCGAAGTGAAGCTGTCGAGAAATGGAAACACGGTCACAGTCGCCGCGTAGCCAAAGAAGCACGTGACCAGCATCTCTTTCGCGCCGAACCGTTCGATGAGACGGTCCATGACGAGGGACAACGCGACGATGCCGAGCCCAAAAACGAACGCTAGGTTTCCGATGTCGCTCTTGGTAAATCCCTTGGCGTCGAGAAAAATAGCGAGGAGGGAGAGCGCCATTCCGTAAGCGACGCTGAGCCCCACCGTCGCCCGATAGATTCGCCACACATTTGGATCTTCAACACGCTTGGTCCACTTCATCGGGAGCCGCGTTGTAGGGCACTGGCGGGCGCAAGTCACCTGCGAAGTGCGGCGTTCGCCGCGGTCACGGTTGGGCTCGCGGTAGTTGTGCTATTGCTGGCCGGCCATGTGGCTGGTCTGGAGCATTCTATTCTTTGGGTTGCTCCCTTCGTCAGCCCTCGCTCAGGAGACGAAGCCGTTGGAGGCGGAGTCCGCATCAATCGAGTACGTTTCGCAGGCTGAGCCACCGGCTCACCCCTGGGCGGAAGAACGGAACAAGGACAAGGAACGCTTCAAGAAACCCTGGCGAAGCAACACGCGAGGGGGGCGATGGCGCGCCGTCGGTATCGGAGCGACCGGGGTGCTGGCCGGGTTCGTGGCCCATGAGCTAGGCCACGTCCTCGTGAACTTGGCGTATGGCAACGTGCCCACCTTCGAGGGCCTGCGGTACGGCGGCTTCATCCCCTTCTTCCGGATTTCGCCGGGGGTCAGCTGCAACGACGTGGGCTGCTTCCACATCAAGACCGGGGAACCCTTCAGGGGCGGGAGGAGCGGCACCTACATGATCACGTCGGCTGGCTTCAACGTGCAGCATCTCGTGTCGGAGCTCATCCTCTCGCTCGACCCGTCGCTTCGATATCACCGCTCGCCCTTTCAAAAGGGCATGCTCTTCTTCAACATCTCCCTGTCGGCCGGGTACGCATTGTCCGCCTGGTTTCAGGTGAAGCCGCCCATCGGAGACATCCATGGCATGGCGCGCGCAGCGCAGATCAATCCAAACTGGGTCGCACTCCTGGTGGCCATCCCTGCGGGCTTGGACCTCTATCGATTTTTCCTGCCCGATTCGAAGTGGGCGCCATGGGTCAGCCGCGCCGCCAAAGTCACCTTCCTCGGTGTCAGCTTCGTATTCTAACGGGCACGACGACGCTGTGCCGACGCGATCCCGACTCGGCTCAGTAGGGCGACGCTGAGCACAGTCACGATCAAGCCACTCGGGGTGCGTGGCGCGTAGCCTGCGCTGAGCAGCAACAGCAGCGCCGCGCCCAGTTGTCGGCGGATGGGATCTTTGGATCGCATCGCACCCACGGTGACCCCCCAGCCGATCGCGAGGGTGATGGCGTAGAGGATGAACTTGTCCTCCGCGAGGAACTCGAGGTGCACGGCCCCGTAGAGGAGGTCCGGTAGGTCGGGACCGACCACGTACTTCCAAAGTGCCATCCCGGCGGCGACGAGACCGGCTCCGAGCGCCGACAACGCGAGCGTCACTTTACCGCGAGTCTCTCGCCACGGAATCGCGATCGCCGCAGCGACGGCGAGGGGGACCGCCAGGTACGCGAGCTCGCCGGACCATTGGAAGGCGTTCGAGAGCCGATCGGTGTGTTCCCAATAACGTCGTCCCCCGACCAAGGTCACCACCATCGAGAGGAAGCCACTGAACGCGGCAACGAGTGTCAATACGAGTGCGATTGCCACGGCGGGCGTGGAGCGACGATGAAGGCCGCCGAGAATGAGGAGCAGGATCAACGCGTGCGCGAGGCCGATCGTTGCGAGAACGAGCTCTACCCGAGTCATCGCCCGAGGCAGAAACGTCATCATGGTGATGATGGGCACCAGGACCCAGCCAAAGCTCGCGATACCGGCACGGGCGGCGAACGGAAGACCGCTTTTACGGGAAGAGAACGATCCGAGGCAATACGATAGCGCGACCAGCGCGCTGATGACACTCAGGTTGCGCGCGAAGGAGCCGGCACTATCGAGCCGGGTGAGCGCGGCGCTGGACCACGCGTCGCCTCCCGACGGAAGCACCACGTGGTTGAGGACCGAGTCCGCGAGGGCCGCGACGCCCGCCATCCATGCAAGCGGCGGCACCGCTTCGAAGAGGGGCGAACGTTCGTCGTCGGATGAATCGATGCCCTCGCTCAAGGTGTCCGGACCCTACGCGGGCAATCTAGCGTATTCAAGGCACTCTGCTAAGACCGTTCAGATGACCGACGTCCGCAACGACTGGACCAAAGAAGAGGCGCGCGCGCTTCACGATCTGCCTCTGACGGACCTGTTGTTTCGGGGCCAAAAGGTGCATCGCGCGTCGCAGCCGCGTGATTCAGTTCAGCTCTGTTCGCTGCTGTCGATCAAAACCGGCGCGTGCCAAGAGGATTGCTCGTACTGCCCGCAGAGCTCGAAGTATGAAACGGGCGTCGAGGCTGAGCGCCTGATGGATGTCGACGATGTGCTTAAAAAAGCGCAAGAGGCAAAAGCGGCGGGCGCGAGCCGGTTTTGCATGGGCGCGGCGTGGCGGAGCCCGAAGAAGGGGAGCCGGCAGTTTCAACAGGTGTTGAAGATGGTGAGTGGCGTTCGCGCACTCGGCCTCGAAGCGTGCGCAACGCTCGGGATGCTCGACGACGAGCAAACCCAGGACCTCAAAGATGCTGGGCTCACCGCGTACAATCATAACCTGGACACCTCGGAGGAGTACTACGGGGAGATCGTCACGACCCGCACGTACAAAGACCGTCTGGACACGATCGAGCGTGTGGCGGCGGCCGGCATTGCCGTTTGTGCCGGGGGCATCATCGGGATGGGCGAGAGCATCGACGACCGCGTCGGCATGCTCGTCACGCTCGCCAACCTTTCCCCGCAGCCCGAGAGCGTGCCCGTGAATGCACTGGTGGCGGTGCCTGGCACCCCCCTCGGTGAGCAGACGCCCGTCGACTCGCTCGAGCTGGTTCGAATGTGCGCGACGGCTCGCATCCTCATGCCTGGCGCCCGAGTACGGCTTTCGGCCGGGCGAGCGGCGCTCAGCCGCGAAGCGCAGCTACTCTGCTTCATGGGTGGCGCGAACAGCATCTTTTTCGGTGATAAACTACTCACCACCGGAAACCCCGATCACGACGCAGACCTCGAGCTACTGCGCGACGCAGGGCTCTCGCCGATCGAGCCGGACCCGGCGGAGGGCGGCCAGACGCCGGACCTCGACCCCACCGCGACTGCGTCAGACGCCGCAGAGTAGGGTCTGCCCCTGAAATTATTGGGTTTTCACGCCGGGCGTCTATTGAATTTGATTTGCAACTTCTGGGCGCTATAAAGAAACCATGCTCGTCTGCCACTGCCATGCAGTCAACGACCACACGATTCGACGATGCGTCAACGACGGCGCCCGTAGTAGGGGCGACGTCCGTGAAGCCTGCGGTGCGGGCAGCTCGTGCGGCGCCTGCCGTCCGGCAATCGATCGGTTGATCGAGCTGCAGCACGACGCGCAAGGCGCGGTCGCCACGCCCGGCTGACGCCGTAGCTGATAACGCCTTTCAACTTCATACTCAGCGTATTGCAACGAGTATGGGTCGTCTCTATAGATCGCGCGAAGGAAGATTCATGAAGGGCAACGAAGACGTCATCCACCTGCTCAACGAGGTCCTCACCTCGGAGCTCACCGCCATCAATCAGTACTTCATTCATCACAGGATGTGTGAGGACTGGGGCTTCAATAAGCTCTCTGCGAAAAAGCGCGGGGAATCGCTCGAGGAGATGAAGCACGCAGACGCGATCATCGCCCGCATCCTCTTCCTCGAAGGCGTGCCCAATATGCAGCGCTACTTCCCCGTCAAGGTCGGCGAAGATGCGGTCGAGCAGCACCGCCTCGACCTCGAAGTCGAGTACGACGCGGTCAAGCGTTTGAACGCGGGCATCGCCATGTGTCGCGATAAGGGCGACAACGGCACCCGCGAGCTCCTCGAGACGATCCTCCAGCAAGAGGAAGAGGGCATCGATTGGCTCGAAGCGCAACTTCACCTCGTCGACGCGATCGGCCAGGAACGCTACCTGGCCGAACAGATGGGTGACACAAACTAGCCCTCCCGGGATTGACTGCTACAGATCTGGCCATGAACGTGCATCCGCTTGCTGGTCAGCCTGCGCCGTCGGACGTTCTAGTCGACGTCGCCAAGCTCCTTGCCGCGTATTACGACGGCAAGCCCGATCCGAACGAGCCGAGTCATCGCGTGAGCTTTGGTACCTCGGGCCACCGAGGGTCGTCTTTTCGTCTTAGCTTCAACGAGGAGCACATCCTCGCGATCACGCAGGCCATCTGCGACTATCGCAGGGCGGAGGGGATCGATGGCCCGCTTTATGTGGGCGTCGACACGCACGCGTTGTCTGAGCCGGCCGCCAGAACCGTGCTCGAGGTTCTTGCCGGAAATGGCGTCCACACGTGCATCGCCCGAGTGGGGCATTTCACGCCGACGCCAGCGGTCTCGTTTGCGATTCTCGAGCACAATCGCAATCACGCAAGCGATGCCGACGGGATCGTCGTGACGCCATCGCACAATCCACCCGAGGACGGCGGCCTGAAGTACAATCCGCCCAACGGAGGCCCCGCCGACACCGAAGTCACATCGTGGGTCGAGGGGCGTGCGAACGAGTTGCTGGCTAAGGGCCTGAACGACGTCCGGCGCATCGCCTACGACGCGGCCCTCCGCGCCGACGCTACCCACGTTCACGATTTCATCACGCCTTATGTCGAAGGGCTCGACACCGTTCTCGACATGCGAGCGATTTCCAACGCAGGCCTTCGCATCGGTGTCGACCCGATGGGTGGATCCGGCATCGAGTACTGGCCCCGCATCGCCGATCACTACGGCCTTCGATTGGACATCGTCAACGATGTCATCGACCCGACGTTTTCGTTCATGACGCTCGACCGGGACGGGAAGATCCGAATGGACTGCTCTTCTCCCTACGCGATGGCTCGGCTGGTCGATCTTCGAAACCAATACGACATCGCATTTGCGAACGATACGGACTTCGATCGGCATGGCATCGTCACCAGCAGCTGGGGGCTTCTCAACCCGAACCACTACCTCAGCGTGGCGATCAGCTACCTGTTTACCGAGCGCGGATGGGACGAGCGGGCGGCGGTCGGCAAGACCCTCGTGAGCAGTGCAATGATCGACCGCGTAGCCAAAGACCTGCGCCGCCGGCTCGCCGAGGTGCCCGTCGGCTTCAAGTGGTTCGTGCAAGGGCTGATCGACGGATCGTACGGGTTTGGCGGAGAGGAAAGCGCGGGCGCTTCGTTTCTTCGCAAAGATGGGAGCGTTTGGACGACCGACAAGGACGGCCTCCTCTTGAACCTCCTCGCAGCGGAGATCACGGCGACGACAGGGCAGGACCCGGGCGATTGCTACCACAACCTGACTAGCCAATTCGGTACGCCACTCTATGAGCGCATCGATGCACCCGCGACGTCTGAGCAGAAGGCCGCCCTCGCCGGGATGAGCGAGTCGGACCTCGACGCTTCGGACCTGGCCGGCGAGCCGATCCAGCAAGTGCTCACCAAGGCGCCCGACAACGACGCCCCGATAGGTGGGCTCAAGGTCACCACAGAGAATGGTTGGTTTGCCGCTCGCCCCTCGGGCACCGAAGACGTGTACAAGATCTATGCGGAGAGCTTCGTAGGCCGCGAGCACCTAGCGTCCATTCAACGCGAAGCCAAGCACTTGGTCGGCCGGGTGTTCGACAAGAACGCGTCGGGTTGAGCGGCGAGCCCAATCGTGTTTCACTCCGCCGCGTGTTTGCCCTTGTCACAGGTGGTGGCGGCCGTCTCGGTAACGTTCTCGTTCGGCAGCTCATCGAGAACGGAGAGAAGGTTCGCGTCTTGGAGCCCGGAGGCTTGCCCGAGTCCCTCACGGGCCTCGACATCGAGTTCATGTCGGGTTCGGTACTCGACGCGGCGGACGTCGCGCGGGCCACGGACGGGGTAGACGTCGTATATCACCTGGCGGCGAAAATCGACCTGAGTCCCAAGAAGGACCCGATGATGTACACCCTCAACGTCGAGGGAACCCGCAAGGTCGTGGATGCGTGTTTGTCCCGCGGTCTGCGCTTGGTGCACACCAGCTCCCATCACGCCGTCGTGCGTGAGCCTCTCGACGAGCCGCTGACCGAAGAGAAGCCGCTCGCGCTCGACGAGAAGTGCGAGTACCATCGTTCCAAAGCGATCGGCGAGACGATCGTGCTTGATGCCTGCGAGCGAGGTCTGGATGCGGTCATCGTGAATCCGGGGTCGATGATCGGCTCGCACGACTACGAGCCGTCGATCATCGGGAGTGTGCTCATCGACCTCTACTTCGGTCGCGTGCCCGTTCTACTCGACATGCTGAGCGACTATGTCGACGTTCGCGATGTGGCCAACGGCATGATCACGGCTGCCGAAAAGGGTCGTCGCGGCGAGCGCTATTTCCTCACCGGAGATGTCATTCCTGTCACGGAAATGGTGTCGCTCTTCGGAGAGCTGACCGGCGCCAAAGTTCCCACGCGGGCGCTGCCGTTATGGGTCGGGTGGTGCCTGCTGCCGCTCGCCTTGGCTGGCAGCGCCGTGACCAAGAAGGAGCCTTTCATTACCGCCGATATGCTCCGCGCAAGTGTGTCTAACGAAGTCGTTTCGCATGACAAAGCGCATAGCGAGCTTGGTTATACGATTCGCCCGCTCCGCGAGTCACTCACCGCCGCCTTGCAGTGGTATCGGGAGCGCGGTTGGCTCGACGCCTGACCGTCGTTTTCGCGGTTGACGGGCGGCTCGTGCTACACATAAAGCACCCATGAGCGGAAGAGAGCCCAAGCGTCACCAGGACCTCGAGGACGTGATCGACGTCATCGCCGGGTCCTACGACAACGCCGCTGAGATCAACAACCTCGACAGCGCGGCGCTTCCCAACAAGCGTGCCGTCATTACAGCGTTCAATCACGTCATGTCCGTGCTCTACATGGGCTTCTACAGCACCCGTGCGCTCAATCGGACCAACCTCCGCTATGCGCTCAGCGAGCACCTGTACCCAGCGCAGGACATATTGGTCGAGCAGATCGAGCGTGCCGTTCGCTACCAAGAACGCATGGGACGTCTCAGCGACACGAAGCCCGACGGTTGGAGCGAGGATGTGGTGCTGCGCTTGCTCGAGAGGATTCCCGAGCTTCGGCGCCTGCTCAATGCAGACGTCCGTGCCGCGTATGATGGAGATCCCGCGGCCATGAGCATCGAGGAGGTCATCTTCAGCTACCCCAGTGTGCAGGCGATTTCCGCGTATCGGGTCGCCCACGAGCTCTGCCTGGCCGACGTCCCCATGATCCCGCGCATCATCACCGAGTACGCGCACAGCAGATCTGGCATCGACATCAACCCCTGCGCAAGCATCGGCGAAAGTTTTTTCATCGACCACGGTACGGGGGTGGTCATCGGCGCCACGGCCGTCATCGGCACCAACGTGAAGCTCTACCAAGGGGTGACTCTGGGCGCCCTGAGCGTCGCTTGGGACCAGGCGCGTGGATGCCATGGCACCAAGCGGCACCCCACGATCGAGGACGACGTCACGATTTACGCCGGCGCGTCGATTCACGGCGGCGACACCGTCATCGGCAAAGGCTCCGTGATTGGGGGCAACGTCTGGCTCACCAAGTCCGTGCCGCCGGGCTCGAAGGTGTTCGGCCGCGCGAAGTAGGGCCGGTGCCAAGCTAGCTGGCTTGGCCGAGCTTCTCTTGGACCTTGTCGTAGACGGCCTTGAGGTGGGTTAGCTCAGGGAGCTCTTCCTCAGAGATCGACACGTCGTACTTCTTCTCGACGTCGGCGACGATCTCGATGGCCATCATGCTGTCGATTCCGAGGTCCGCGAACAGGGTATCCTCGGGGATATCCTCCACTTCGGTCACCTCAGTGATGATCTGCCTCAGCTCGTCTCTCAGCGTATCCGCCATGCCGCCCGTTTATGCGTGCGTTCACGATCAGCGTCAAGCATTTGAAAACTGGCCGATTGGCCTGTTTCGTATGTGGTATAGAGCGGGGAATTAATGAGCTGGATTTCCGAGAAGGCGCACGCAGAGCTGCAGCGGGTGCGCGACGCCCAGGCTAAGCAGATCTATCCTTATTTCCGGGCTTTCGAATCCGGGGGGCTCCATACGACGATCGGCGGTAAGCCCGTCGTCAACTTCAGCTCGAACGACTACCTCGGCCTGACCAACCACCCGAACGCCAAAGAAGCAGCCAAAGCAGCTGTGGATCAGTTTGCCTGCGGGCTGAGCTCGTCGCGTGTTCAGGCAACGGCGACGTTGCACGTCGAGCTCGAGGAGCGGCTGGCGGCTTGGTACGGCTTCGAAAAGGCCTTGATCTTCACGACCGGATACCAAGCGATGGTCGGGACGCTCCAGTCGCTGGCCGACAAGGACACGACGATCATCCTCGACAACTTGAGCCATGCCTGCATCCTCGACGGCACGTTCTTGGCTGCGGGGACGCCGATGCGTGCGCCCGAGGTTCGTTTCTTCAACCACAACAGCGCCAAAGCGCTGGATCGGGTGCTGAAGAAACGCGATCGAAAGAACGCCCTGGTCATGATCGAGGGCATCTATTCCCTCGACGGCGACGAGGCGAGGATCGAGGAGTTCGTCGAGGTCTGCGCTCGGCACGAGAACGTCGCTATCGTGTGTGACGACGCACATGGGACGGGCACGCTGGGCAAGGGAGGGCGGGGCATCATCGAGAAGTACGGCCTCGAGGGGAAGGTTCCTGTCGTCATCAGCACCTTCTCAAAGACGTTTGGCGGCATCGGTGGCATCCTTCTCGGCGAGGCCGACGTCGTCGACTTCATCAAGCACAGCGCGCGGTCCTTTCTGTTCAGCGCATCCCTGCCGGTTCCCATCGTGGCCACGGCGAACGCGATCCTGGACATGCTCGAGGCCGACGGAGAAGCATTGGTCGACGAGCTCCACGAGAAGGCGGCCTACATGCGCAAGGGCCTCACCGACATCGGCTTCGACCTCGGCGACAGCAACTCGCACATCATGCCGATCATGATCCGCGACGAGACCAAGGCCATGTTCACCCACGTCGCTCTCCTCGAGAACGGCGTGCTGATGGTCCCGATCATGTACCCCGCCGTGAAAGAGGGCGAAGAGCGCCTCCGCCTCAACGTGACCCGGGGGCACACCTACGAGGACATGGACAAGGCCCTCGAACTGCTTCGCAAGTTCGCCGACTCCTTCTCCTTGGTCGACGACCCAGCCAAGCCAGCGGCCAGCTAGTGTGCGACTCAGGACTGGCCACAGCGCGGTCCAGCCTTAGAGTGGCCCCTCGGAGGAGGTCGTGATGAAGCTGGAGGGGAATACGATTCTGATTACTGGCGGTAGCGGCGGTATTGGGTTGGCGCTGGCGAAGGAATTCGTCGCACTTGGGAACAAGGCGATCATCACCGGCCGGAACGGGGCCAAGCTCGAGGCTGCTCGAAATGAGGTCCCGGGGCTCGAGACGATTCAAAGCGATGCGGCTGATCCCGATGCGGTCAAAGCGCTGGCGGCGCAGATAGACGAGCGGTTTCCGGAGATGAACGTCCTCCTGAACAACGCGGGCGTCTTCATCCCAAGAAACCACACGGCGCCGGCCAACGATCTTGCCGAGCTGACCACTGAGCTCGACATCAACGTGGCGGGTCCCATTCGCACGGTGTCGGTGTTGATCGACCGGCTCAAGGCGAATCGCGGCACGATCATCAACGTGTCATCGGGCCTGGCGTTCGTTCCGATTCAGCTCGGCCCGATCTATTGCGCAACCAAAGCGGCGCTGCACTCCTATACGATCTCGCTGCGGCAACAGCTCAAGGACCACGGCGTCGAGGTGATCGAGCTGATGCCTCCCGCGGTGCACACCGAGATGACCGCGGACCTTCCCGACGATGGCGATTTCAAGATCATTACGATCGAGCAGCTCATGAAGGAGACCTTCCAGGGTTTGCGTGCCGGCCGAGAGGAGATTCGCCCGGGGCAAGCCAACCAGCTTCACTGGATGTCGCGCATTGCTCCTGGCTTCATCAACGCGCAGCTCGAGAAGGGCTCCAAGGCATTGGTGCCGCCGCCAGAGGCTCAGTGACGGCTGGGTGACGCTTAGTTACAGGGGAACAGTCCGTTCGCGCAGACTAGGGGGCCGCGGCTCGGAAAGTAGTAGGCCCAGAAGAAGCACATTTCATCGTTGACCGACGTGCCGAAGCCGACGGTCTTGTCGCTCCTGTTGTTCCAGTCGCAGGTCACCCTGAAGCCGCCGCCGTCGGGGACGGTGAAGGGCGGGTCATGGGTGACGGTCAGGGGCTCGTCCCATTGAAAGTTCGGCACGTCATAGACGGGCGTACCCGCCGAGCCCTCGCTTTGCGCCACTTCCACATAAACGCCGGTGCCCCGCTTGTGCTCGTGTCCGGTGATCGCGAAATAGTTCACGCCGTTGAACCGTGACGGAACCTGAATGAAGCTCGGGCCCAGCGTGAATTCGCTATTTTCGGGGATGGTGAAGATCGTGTCACCCATGAACATGACGTCGGCTTCATGTTCGACTTCTTCGGGCGGAATCGGAATGAACGTCGAAGTGGCTTCTGCCATCTGTGAGTCGGCGCTCACGTTGACGTAGTGAAGCTCGAGGCGAATCATCTGATTGGGCTCGATGCTGTAAGCGACGCCATCGGGAAGTGTGAGCCGATCGTCTGCGCGTTGAGTGATGATCAGAGGCGGGTCGTTGAACGTGTCCGTAAACGGAGTGCATGGGTAGGGGTCTGGCCGCTCCTCTGTGTCGTCGACTCGATAGACGATGAAATGGTGCGACGTCGCGCCAAGCGCGTTGTGAATCTCATGGATCGAGATCGGACCAGCGTTGCCGAGGCGTTTCACAACGCACTGCGTGTCCTCCTTCCCGGAAGGCACCATGACCGGCCCCCACTTCACGGTGTACGAGTCTGCCGGGGGAACGAACGTGCCGCCAGAACCGCTTGCGCCAGCGGATCCGCCCGTCCCGCCCACTCCGCCGCCACCGCCCGGCGCGCCGGCGTCGCTTCCGCCGCACGCGACGGAGCACGCTAACAATAGGGTGGCTAGAACGCGGAGATTCATCTAAGCCCCCGCATCATAGCCCAGGGACACCGTCAGTGTCAGTGCCAGCGACAGTGTCAGCGTTCAGTGCCAGCGACAGTGTCAGCTCCAGTGTGGATGTCCGTGCCTCTTCGCGTTACTTCTTCGGGAAGTAGAGGCTCACCGGTTCGGCGATGCACGCGGGTCGGTCTTCTCCCTCAATTTCGACGGTTACGCGCACGACCGACAAGATGCCGCCCTTCGCCTCTTCGACCGACAGGATCTCGGCGCCGCCACGGACACGGGCTCCCACTTTCACCGGAGCCGGGAAGCGGACTTTGTTGGTCCCGTAGTTCACGGCAAATTCGAATCCGTGGACCTCGAAAATCTGAGGCATGAACGAGCTCACGAGCGACAGCGTGAGATAACCGTGCGCGATGGTTGCACCAAACGGCCCGGTCTTGGCGCGTTCCGCGTCGACGTGAATCCACTGGTGGTCGTTGGTCGCATCAGCGAACTTGTCGACCCGATCCTGCTCCATCGTGAGCCACTCGCTGTACCCGAGGTGCTTGCCGACGGCGTCTTTGAGATCGCGAGGGGATTCGAAAACTACTTCTGCCATGTCCTACTCCTGGGGAGATACTAGCCCCTCTCAGTGTCAGTGTCAGTGCCGGTGTCCTAGCGTGCCGGCACGTCCACGATGGTCTTTGCTGCGTTCATGTCGGTGACGCCGCCTGATATGATGAACGCCATGAACTCGGCGCCGTCCGCGTCGAGCGCATGGACGCGTTCCCGCGGTACGACGATGAGATTGCCGGCGAAGTTGTAGGACTCGGGCAGGTACACCGAGACGTGGCCCGCCAACTGCGGGTCGTCGAAGTGCTCACTCGTGAGGAAGCCGAGGACCTTGAGGCCGTGCTTGTTGAGCTCGACTGCGACCGGCTTGTCGAACTTGCGCTTCTGTCCGACGAAGGCGCCAAACAAGTCTCTCAACGAGTTGTAGAGAATCCGAATGAGCGGCACGCGCTGCAGGCCGGCCTCCAACCACGTGAGGAGCCGGTTTCCGACCACATTGCCGGTCAGGTAACCGATTAGTGCGATTCCAGCGGCGGCGATGACGATGCCGAGGCCCGGGACGCTCGTTTCCAGCCATCGATCGAGCGTCGTGACCGTGAACCAGACGATCCAGATGGTGATGGCGACCGGGGCAAGGACCAGGAGCCCCTGCGCGAAGCTTCTCGTTAGCGTTCTCATGCGATTCTCCTATCACCAGGTTGCGTCGGACGCATTTGCAGACAGAACGCGCGGCGTGCCGGACCTCTTCCCACTTTGGCATCGTCTCACGCCCGGGATTCGCCACATGTTGGTGGGGCCCTTGTTTTTCAGCGTGATGAGCGTGCTCGCAAAGCTCGCGAGCCAGCGGCTGCCGACGATGGAGCTCGTCCTGGCGCGCGTGGTCGTCACCCTCATCATGAGCTGGTGGGTGATCAGGCGCCTCGACATCGACCCCTGGGGCAACAACAAGAAGCTCCTCCTGCTGCGCGGATTCGCCGGCTTCATGGGCCTGAGTTGCTATTTTTACGCGATCGCGCACCTGCCACTCGCCGACGCGACCGTAATTCAGTTCTGCAACCCGATGCTCGCTGCGCTGATCGCGGTCTTCGCCCTCCATGAGCGACTGCGCACGATCGATTTGATCGCAACGGTTTGCAGTATGGCAGGCGTCGTTCTGGTCGCGCAGCCCACGTTTCTATTCGCGACGGGTACGCCCCTGGACCAAGTCGCCGTGGCCGTTGGCGTCGTCGGCGCGATCTTCTCGGCGATTGCCTACGTGATCATCCGGCGCCTCGGTTCGACGGAACACCACATGGTCGTCGTCCTCTATTTTCCGCTGGTTACTGGCCCGGCGTCGTTGCCGATTTTGGCCGTCGAGGGTCTCGTCCTTCCTCGAGGCGTCGAGTGGCTGTTACTGCTTGGCATCGGAGTCGCCGCCCAGCTCGGCCAAATCCAGATCACAAAAGGATTCAAGCTCGAGACGGCGGGCCGTGCCTCCTCGGTCACCTACCTGCAAATCGTGCTCGCCTACACCTGGGGTGTCCTTTTATTCGGCGAGTACCCCAACGAGGTCAGCATTCTGGGTGCACTCCTCGTCGTCTTGGGCGTTTTCGGCGTCACACGCCGTGCCGCACCCTGACGCCAGCGTCACCCCGCGCAGATGATGACCCTGTCGATCTTGGTCGACCCACTCGCTTCCACGTCAAAGGTCACGGCGCACGCACGAAAGGGACACTAGTCTTGAAACAACGGGTCGAACAATCCGGGCTCGGCGCCGATCGCGTCCAAGCTCTCGGCGCCTTCTACGTTGCTGACGAAGGTCATCATGCGGCCCCAGCCTTCATGTCGAGTTGACACACTCGCACCGGTGCTGAGCTCGGTCCACCCTTCCCAGGTGGTTTCGATGCCGCCAATCGGGATGATCTGAACCCACATGCGCCAGCTGGCGGGCTTTCCGTCCGCGCCCGGTATCCATAGATACGCATCCCCGGGCGTGACGCCCCCCGAGCTGTAGCTAATCAGGAGTGCGTCGCGGCCGTCATCGAGCCTGACCAGTGCGCGCTCGACGCCCGGGTCGAAGAATTTCACGACGGGGTTGAGCCAGAACGAATCGTTGATCCAATACGCGTACGCCGCGCGCAGAGCCTCCTCGGCGTCGGCGCCGGTTTGCTCGGTGCCCTTGCTCCACGCGCGGCCGCTTTGATCCGCGGTGTGGAAGAGGGCGCGGGAGTCGCCCCATCGGAGCTCGACCAAGTCACGCTCCCGGTCCCACACGTAGTGGTGTCGCTCGAAGAAAGACCAGCGGACCGCGCGCGTCCGATCCCAGGCTTCCTTGTTGACCGCCGCTTCCATCGACCGGGCGAGTGCGTCGGCCTCGGGCCCGGCCTGGCCTTCGGGTCTCGGGTCATTCAGTGAGTAGCCCAGCGCGACGATGCCTACAAGCCCGAGGATGAGAATCGCAGCCAGGATCTGGAACGCGCGCATCATGACGGCCCACTGAGCCTACACTGTGCAGCAGGGCCGCAAAAGAGCTATGAGTCCCTCCATGGGCCATTCGCCAGGACATCGCGGCGGCGCGCCGCAGGGCTTGCCAACGATCGACACCCGTGAACGAGGCGCCCCCAAGGACGGGGAGCCGCAGGTCATGGATCGGCGGCTATTCATGCAGCTGCTCGTTTTTCAGGTTCCAACCGGGGCTTCGGTTGCGGCCAACCAAGAGGCGTTGCTATCTGCACTCGAGGCAACCGACATTTCCGCGGTCGTCTACGCGGATGCGAACGACCCACGCGGCATCGCTCTTCTGACCTTTTCGGAGGATCCAGCGCTCTTCGTCGACGCGGTTCGCCCGCTCTTCGAGGCCGAGCCGATGCGTGATTGGACTGTGCGCCCCGAGCTGACGATGATCGGGCGGACGTACAGTAGCGGCTACGAGCAAGACCTCGAGTTCTGGCTCCTCGATCGTCCCCGACAGACGGTGCTGAACCCCGAGTGGAACTGGGCGGTGTGGTACCCGCTTCGTCGGACGGGCGCGTTCGAGCAGCTCGAGGGAAGAGAGAAGGGCGGCATCCTCCGTGAGCACGCCACGATCGGCCGCGCGTACGGGGAGCAAGACCTTGCCCACGACGTGCGCCTCGCTTGCCATGGCCTCGACACCAACGACAACGAGTTCTTGATCGGGCTGATCGGTGCGGAGCTCCACCCGCTGTCGCACGTAGTACAATCGATGCGCGGCACGGTGCAGACATCCCAGTACATCCAACAGATGGGGCCCTTCTCCGTCGGGCGCGCGATCGGCCGGCACGCAGGCCCGCAGAAGGGAGATCCGATGCCCGGCAATACCTACGGCCAAGCCGCGCGTGTGACCA
>QMMB01000011.1 GCA_003647035.1 Deltaproteobacteria bacterium
AGGTGACCCGTGCAGCAAGGTTCATGCCCCAGTTGGGGAAGAATGCGGGGTCGCTGCCGCCCACCGAGCCTAAGAGCACTGGAGGGACGTCGTCGGAATAAATATCGATGAAGGGGACCCGGGACACGAACCTCGAGCTGCCGACGCCAACGGAAACCTTGATGTCCAGCTTGGGCACGGCCGACGCGGAACTCGGCGCGAGCCACGCCGAGGCGCAGAGCGTGAGGACAGTGAGGGCAGGGAATAGTTTCTTCAAAGGCATCATGCGGGGAAGTAGTACTCCTTGCCGTCGATGATGAACCTCTTGTCCATGATGCGAGGCCACATCGGCTTCACCTTGAGCTTGTCCTTTTGCCACTCCTCGTGCTCTTCGTGGAGCTTCTGGTAGAGTTCCGGCATCTGCTCCTTCAGATTGATCTCTTCCGACTCGTCAGTGATGAGATTGTAGAGTTCGGCCCAACCGTCTCGCGTGCTGAGGATGAGCTTGTAGTCACCATCGCGAATCGCCCAGATGTGATCGGCTCGCCAGAAAAGGGATTGGTGTGGTCGGTCCTTGTTCTTGCCGGTGACGTACGGCACCAGATCGACGCCGTCATACTCGCGGTCGCTTGGGAGGACGCCGCCCGCCGCTGCCACCGAAGTCGCGAAGATGTCGGTTGAGGACACTGGGTACTCGTAACGCGTGCCCGCCGGAACGTGCCCTTTCCACTTCATCATGAAGGGAATTCGGATTCCGCCTTCGAACTGCGTGAGCTTCCCCGCCTTGAGGGGCCCATTGTCCGTGGCGTGCGTGTACGAGGCACCACCGTTGTCGCTAATGAAGAAGATTAGAGTGTCGTTTTCGATGCCGAGGTCTTTGATCTTCTGAGTGATCTCGCCGATCGCATCATCGAGCGACGAAATCATCGCGTAGTACACGCGCTTGTTCTCGTCTTCGACCTGAGGGTACATGCAGTAGTACTCGACGGGCGCCTGGAAGGGGACGTGAGGCGCCGAGAACGCGCCGTAGATGAAGAAGGGCTCGTCCTTGTGCTCCTCCATGTAGTTCATGATTTCGTCACGGAAGGCATCGGTGAGGTATTCCTCTTCGATGATCTCCTTGCCGTTGCGCATGATGGCCGCCTGCTCTTTGCGCCCCGTCTTCCACTGGTGCTGCGCGCTAAACGCCGCGTGCTTGTGGTTGATCACGCCAGACCAGTGCTCCTCGGGCGTGTAGAGCGAGGAGGCGCCGTAGAAGCCGTACTGGTAGTCGAAGCCACGAGCCGCCGGGACCTGCTCACGGTGTATGCCAAGGTGCCATTTGCCGATGAGCGCGGTGCTGTAGTCGTACTTCTTGAGGATCTCGGAGAGCATGATCTCGGAAGGCGGCACGCCTTGCTTGTGCACCTGCCATGCCGCGGGGAACGACGGCTTGGCTTTCACTTTGAACTCGCCAGTGTCGACCAACCATCTGCCCGAGATGTATTCGACGTAGTTGGATGGATAGAACTCCATCACCTGTGTCTCGAACCCGTAGCGGTTCTGCACTCGGCCCGTCATGAGGCCTGCGCGGGCTGGCGCGCACGTCGGGGCGGTTGCGTAGCCCTCTTCGAAGACCACGCCGTCTGCACCGATCTGATCGATGTTCGGGGTCGAGATGTGCTCGACTCCGTAGGCGCTCACTTCGTACGGCCCGAGATCGTCGGCCACCAAGAGGATGATGTTGGGTTGGCGCTCTGTGTCGGTCGGGATCGGCGCGCCCATGAAGGCCGCCTTGCTCTCTTCCATCCCCTTGTCCCACTTGATGCGCCATTTGACGCGAGTGATGGAACAACTGACGAGGGCCAACCCCAGGCTCACCAAGAGAAACGCGCGGAGGCAGCGGTAGTTCATGATTCCAAGGCGATCCCTACACCCCGATGCAGGGAATTGGAAACGCTAATTTTGCGTAAGCTCCGCTAATTTTCCGCCCCTCCTCGGAGCCTTTTTCGACTAGTGTCGATGTATGCGCCGAGCTTGGGTGGTTGCGCTATTGGGCGTGTTAATGAGCCCCGCCACCGCGTGGGCAAGCAATACCGAGGAGGTCAACGCGGGGCTCGACGTCACGCTCACCGGCGGCGCCGTCGTGGCCAACGTCTACACGGGCGCTTCGCTTTGGTACAACCCCGCCGGCATCGCGCGCTCAGACAAGCCCTCGCTGGAGCTTGCTGGCATCACCATGAATATGCAGATCGTCAGGAACCCGGGGCTTTTGACGATAGACACCGATCCCCCGGGGAAGAGCGAGGGCAGCGGCTTCAACTTCACCGTGATTCCGTAGGCCCTGACTGTCTCGATCGTGCTCAGGGAGAACCTGAAGCTCGGGATAGGACTGTTCAACTCATCGGTCCGGCGGGAGTTCGTCACCGAGCAAGTGACCTCGCCTCCCGGTATTACGCCGGACGTGCGTTCCTTTTCGGGGCGGAATTCCAAAGTCGACCTCTTTCACATCAGCTCGGGTTTGGCAGGGGAGTTCGGCAAGAGGCAGAAGGTTCTTTTTGGAGGGGCCTTCGACATCGTCATTGCGAATGCTCGCATCGATGACAGTTACACGGTCTTTTACGATGGAGGCGTTGCGGGGCAGGTCTCGAGCGGCGAGGTCAGGACACAGACGGGGTTCGGCTTCCAGCTCAAGGCAGGCATCCAATGGGTCCCGATCCCCAAAGTTCGGATCGGCCTCTCGATCGCTTCGCCCAGCTACGTCTTTGCGTTGCTCGAACGATCCGCGACCCATTACAATCAGGCGCCTCCCGCAGGCACCGCGTATGACGAGAACGATCCAAACCGTCAGCTCGCCGAGGGAAGCGAGAGTCGGGGAGGTCGCGGGGGCTGGTGGGGCATCGATCCCGGTAACATACGTTTCGGAGTCGCGTACGTCGGCAGCTGGGGGTGGGTCGAAGGCGATCTCGTGTACAACTGGCGCCTGCGCGAAGACGAGCTTCGCCTGAATTTTCGAGGCTTCATCAACGGCCGCGTCGGAGCCGCGTTTCGAGTCAGTAAGAGCATCAAGCTCGGTCTCGGCGCGTTTACCGACTTCAGTCAGGTCGACGAGCTCGCGCGGCTACCCTTGGCAACCCAAGACATCGACTTCTTCGGCGTCCACCTGGGCGTCCTCTATTCCACTCACGAAGTGCATCCCGACAAGCAGAGTGTGGAGGAGGAAGAGGGCGTCGGCTTCTCGATCGCGGTCGGGCTCCGCTACGCGTTTGGGCGCGGGGATACGTTGGGTTTGCTGGTTCCTGCGCAGTACGATCCGAGCAACATCATAAACAATCCGGTGCCCACGAAGGTTCACGAGATCGGCATCACCTTCGCGGCCAAGGTCGCCTTCTGAGACAAAAGTTTCCCTCGTTCTCGAGGGGCTCCTAGACTCGCCGCATGGCTCCCGTTTTCACGGCGATTGCGCTGGCGGTGCTACTCGTTTCTAGCAGCGCAGCCGCTGGCAATAGCGACGAGGTCAACGCAGGCGTCGACGTAACGCTGACGGGCGGTGCGGTGGTCGCGAACGTCAGTACCGGGGCGTCGCTTTGGTACAATCCAGCCGGCCTCGCGCGTTCGGCATCGGCCTCGTTCGAGCTCACTGGAGTCACATTCAAGGTGTCTACGGTCAAGGCTCCGGGCCTGCTCACGCTCGAAACGGGCGAGCAAAGCAGCAGTAAGCGCGTAGACATCTCGCTCATTCCCGAGGCGCTGACGTTTACGGTGCCCCTGAAGAAGGTCAAGCTCGGCATTGGTCTATTCAATTCGTCGCTGCGCCGCGAGCTGGTGCAGGAGCAGGTTTTTCATCCGGGCGACCCGACCGCGACGCCACCGACGCCGTCAGCCGACTGGATTGCGGGCGCCAACACGCGCATCGACAGGCTCCTTTCGGGTCTCTACGCAGGTGGCCCGGCGGGGGTCGGGTGGGCCGCGGAGCTGGCGAGCACGGCCGGCCTGGGCGTGCAGCTCAAAGGAGGTGTGCAGTGGATGCCGATACCGAAGCTGCGCCTCGGATTCTCGCTCTCGACGCCGAGCTACCTCGTCATGCTCGCGGATCGACTGAGCGCGAGTGAAAGCTTGACGCCACCTGGAGCGAGCCCAGTCGATCCATCGGGAGCCAATACCCAGTCGCGCAAGGTCAGCGGCGGCTGGTTCGGCTCCGAACCGGGAACGATGCGACTCGGGATCGCCTACGTCGGCAACTGGGGTTGGATCGAGGGCGATCTCGTGGTGGACTTCAAGCTGCGCAGCTCGAAGTTTCTGTTCAACCAGACGACCGCGCCCAACGGCAGAATCGGCGCCGTGTTCAACGTGCATCAGTTCGTGAAGCTCGGCCTGGGCGCCTTCACCGACTTCAGTCAGACTGAACAACTGCTCGTCCTCGGCGACCGACAGATAGACTTCTTCGGCGCGAACTTCGGCGTACTCTTCACCAACAAGGACACGAGCCCAGACGCGCCCGAGACGAGCGCCGACGACGACAAGCTCGTCATCGCCTTCGCGATCGGGATCCGCTATTCCCACGGCAGAGGCGATATCCTCGGGCTGCTCCTCCCCCCCACATACAACCCCGATGCCATTCAAACCCGCCCCGTCGACACCAAGGTCAACGACGTAGACATCAACTTCGGGGTCAAGGTCCTCTTCTAACGACGCCATCCGTTGCAGCGGCGCGAACCATTCGCGAGCTCTCGGACCCGACTTGGCAACCGCTCGGAAGCCCGAGAGAACCACTGGCCGAGCGCTGGCGACCGTTCGGCATCTTGCGCGAGCGACGCTTTGACACCCTACGGCCATGCGTTCTACTAGACCCTCGATGAGCGACACGCCCCCCGAGCTGAAGCCCAGCCTCCCGTTCTCCCTGGTGAACAAGCTGGATGGCCTCAGCAAGAAGATGATCGCCATCGATTCGGAACGTGTCATGAAGATGGCGGAGCGGACGACGGGGCTCGACGATTGGGCCGACGACGGATTTCGCGCGAGGTTGGACGCCGCGGTTGATGGCTTGAATGAGGCTGGCCTCAACACGACGGGACTGCTCGCGGCCCGGTACTTCATGAATTGGCATCTCGGGAACAGGCTTCGCGTCGTCGACTTCGCCAAGCGCCACCCGGAGCTCGACGATGTCGAGATCGAACGTCCGGTCGTCATCACCGGCTTCTTTCGCACCGGCACGACCTTTCTTCACAACGTGCTTGCGGCGGACCCGAACAATCGCGTGGCCAAAGCATGGGAGCTTTCCTACCCGCTCGGCCGCCTAGGGGACCCGCTCGGGGACGTTACCTGGCGGCGCGCGCAGGCCAAATTCACGTTTGGCTTCAACCAGGCGGCGATTCCGGATCAGGGCGTGGCGCATCTCGTTACCGCGGACTCCTACGAGGAGGACTTCTTCCTGCTCGAAAACGATATGGCCGCGATGACGCTCTGGGTCGCCTTCGGGACCTATGGCTACGCAAAGGAGATGCTCGACTGGGACATGGTCGGACCCTACGAGTTCCACAAGCTGCAGCTCAGGATGTTGACGGCCCAGCGATCCGCCAAGCGCTGGGTGCTGAAGTGTCCCTGGCACATGTGGAACTTGGACGCGCTCATGGCGGTGTATCCCGACGCCCAGCTCATTTTCACGCACCGCGACATTGCGAAGGCGCTCGCATCCCATTGCAGCTTGGCAGCCCGGTTGGCTTCGAAACTGCGACGCAGCCTCGACGTCAAGGAGCTCGGCGAGTTCTGGCTCGAGTACACGCGTATCGGTCTGGATCGCGCGATGGAGTCGCGAAAGAACATCCCGGAGTCGCAGATGTACGATGTCCGGCTTCGCGACTTGATGGCCAGCCCGATGACGGTGTTGCAGGACATCTACACGCACTTCGACCTGGAGTTCAACGACGAGATCGCGGGTCTTCTAGAGGCCCGGATCGCCGAGAAGCCGACCTCCCAGGAGGGTGAGCACGAATATGCCATCGAAGATTTCGGCCTGACGGACGAACAGGTGCGCGAGACGCTGAAGACCTACAACGAGCGCTTCGGCGTCTAGCTCGCCGGGGTTTCCGCGGAGGCCCAATCGGCTGCCTCGCGGCTTGTATATTGGGCCGATGGAGCCTAAAAGCCCACCGTCATGGGTGTGGGAGAACAGATCAAGGGGGCGCTCGGAGCCATCGCGCCTGAGCTTCGTATGCCCACGGTGACGCTCGTTGTCCCCGGCATCAACGAGGCCGAGAGTCTGCCGCTGCTCGCCGCTCAGGTGAAGGAGGCGCTCGGTCCAAAGGTCCCGTACGAGTTGATTTTCGTCGACGACGGCAGCACCGACGATAGTTGGCAAGTGATTCGAGATCTGCACGCAAGCGATTCCTCGGTCCGTGGCGTTCGCTTGCGAACCAACTTTGGCAAGGCGATGGCGCTGGCCGCAGGGTTCGAGCGCGCCCGGGCCGACATCGTGGTCACGATGGACGCCGACTTGCAGGACGACCCCGCAGACCTCCCGAAGATGATCGAGAGGATAGAAGGCGGCCTCGATGTCGTGGTCGGCTGGAAGGTCGAGAGGCGTGACCCACTCAACCGCCGAATCTTTTCCCGCATCTTCAACAACACGGTTGGCTATGTGACCGGCGTGCGCCTGCACGACATGAACTGCGGTTTCAAAGCGTACCGGCGCGAGGTGCTCCGCTCGATCCCCATCTATGGCGATTTATTTCGGTTCATCCCCGTGCTTGCCGCCTGGCAGGGCTTCAGCGTAGGCGAGATTCCGGTCAATCACCGGGCGAGGCAGTTCGGGCAATCACGGTACGGACTCGAACGAATCCTCCGCGGTTTTTTCGACCTGTTGAGTGTCTCATTCCTCACCAAGTACTCCCGCAAGCCGATGCACCTCTTCGGCTTCTTGGGCCTCGTGTTCACTTTCATCGGTCTGCTGATCTCGGGGTATCTGTCCGTACTTTGGATCCAGGGCGAGTCCATCGGCTCGCGGCCCCTGTTGCTGCTGGGTGTACTGCTGATTCTGGTCGGGGTGCAGTCTTTCTCCATCGGCCTGCTGGGCGAGTTCATGACGTTCCAGTACGAGCGCAAACAAGAGCAGGTGCAGCTACCCATACGCGAGGTCGTCGGTGATCCCCGATAGCTACTTCGACAGTTTCCAGACGGCCAAGTACAGAGCACACAACCCGCTGCAGCGGGTTCTCATCCGGCGGTTCATGGCCAAGCTAGGCGAGATGTTCGACGCCGCGCAGCCCTCTGACTCGGTGTTGGAAATAGGTTGTGGAGAAGGCTTCGTGGCCGGCCAACTGTCAGCCCGACAGTCGGGCGAGGTGTACGTTGGGGTGGATCTCAACGGGGCGGACCTGGAGAATCTGAGCGCCAAGTTTCCGGCCGTGGAGGCTCGGCAAGGGAGCATCTACGATTTGTCGTTTCTGGGTCGGGAGTTCGACGTCGTCGTTTGCGCAGAGGTGATGGAGCATCTGGATGACCCGGGCGCCGCGCTCGAACAGATCGTCGCGCGGAGACCGCGCTGGATCATCCTTTCGGTGCCTCATGAGCCGTGGTTCTGCCTGAGCAACTTCGCACGCGGGAAGAACATCAGCCGTTTCGGGAACGATCCTGAGCACGTGAACCTGTGGGGCCGCCGCGGCTTCCGGAAGGTGCTGGACTCACAGCTCGTGGTGGAGAGGCACGAGACTTCCTATCCGTGGCAACTCGTCTTGGCGAGGCCGAGGGGATGACCCGAGCGCGCTCGGGGCGTCACAAGCTCGACGCGATGACCTCAGCCGCGGTGCGGTTCGCGCTCGCGAGCGTCTGGCCGGTCGTCGTCGCCATCGCGCTTGGTGCCACGCTCTTTGCCGCGCGGCATAGCGACCTCTTGGCCGCGATGTTCGACAACAAGCTGACGTCGCACCAGCGTCTCATTGGCTTGGGGTACTTCGCCGGTTCGCTGGTGGCAGTTGCCGCGTTCTACTTGGTTGCCCTCTACTACCGGCATCGCGAGCACCGGCCGCCGGGCTTCAATCGGGCCGGACGACTGCATCCCTATCTCTCCTTCGTGTTGAGCGGACCGGCCATCGTGGCTCTGACCGAGCCTCAGATCGAGACGCACCACCAATGGCGCACCTGGCTCTATATCGTCCTTGCGGTACTGGCGTGGTGGCCCACGTTCCGCGCGATCAGTAGCCGCGACCGGCCGGTGCAGCGCGACGGGCCAGTCCTATCCTCACGCCAACGCGACATCCTCAGTCTTGGTTTCGTATTCGTGTTGTGGGCGGCGTACGCATACTTTTTCGCAGAGCTCGCGATCACCAATCACCATGCGCTCAACACGCGGACGATCGATCTCGGTATCTACGACAACATTTTCTTTCAATCGAGCCACGGGCGGCCGCTCGCAAGCACCCTTCTTCGAGGCGGCAGTCACCTCTCGGCGCACTTCGATCCGATCTTGGTGATCCTATCGCCGCTCTACCGTCTCTGGCCTCGTGCCGAGTTCTTGCTGATCTTGCAGGCGGTGTGGTGCGGCGCCGGCGTGCTTGCCGCCTATCTCCTCGGTCGTCATCAGCTCGGCTCTCGCGCATGGGGGCTCATCTGGGCTGTCGTCTACGCACTGCACCCGGCGCTGCACGGCGCCAACCTCTACGGCTTTCATTCCCTGACACTCTTGTTCGCACCGCTGCTCTTCGCCCTACACTTCCTGTTGTCGGGCAGACTCCGTCCCTACTTCGCGACGCTGGCACTCCTCCTGCTGATCCGGGAGGATGTCGCGCTGCTGATGTGCTTCGTCGGTCTGTTCGGCGTCATATCGGGCGAACCCGGATACAAGCGCGCGGGCTGGATCACGATCGCGATCTGCCTGGTCTATTTCGTCGTCGTGAAGACCGTTTTCATGTCGTCGATCGGTCTCTTCAACCAGGGCCCCGACTCATACGGATTCGGCTACTACTACAAGGAAATGATCCCCAACAAGCTCAACGAGCTTGACTTCGTCACGACGCTACTCACGAATCCAGCGTTCATCGTCGCTCATGTTGCAAAGGAACCGAAGCTTCACTACCTGCTGGTCATCTTCTTCCCCTTGCTGTTCCTCGCAGCATGGGCCGGGCGAGCGCGCGTGATGTTGCTCTACGGCCTCATCTTCACTCTTCTCGCGTCGAGGACAGCGGTCTACTCCTCGCACTTCCAGTACTCTGCTGTCTTTCTGCCCGTCGCGATTGCGCTTGCACCGGTTGGGCTCCGCCGTTTGCAGGAGGCGCGCCCGAAGGATACGAGCCTGACGACTGTGATCATGGGGTGCGTGCTCGTGGCAAGCCTTCTCGTGAGCTGGAAGCATGGCGCCATCGTGGAAAATGCCAGCTTCCGGGGAGGGTTCCGCCCGGTGGCGCGCTCTTTGACCGAGGCGACGCAAGACCGGTACGACTCGTTCGTGGAGTTGATCGGCCAGATCGAGCCCGAGGCATCGGTGTCGGTCACGGACCGCCTTGGGTCTCACGTCTCGAATCGTGCCGAGGTCTACCAATTGGATCAAAACATCGACACCGACTACCTCCTCATCGATTCGCGTGACCTGCGTGGACGCAACAAGGCCAGCCTCAAAAGGCGCGAAGACGCAGGCAAGGCCGAGCTCCTCGAACGTGAGGGCAGCTGGAGACTCTATCGGGCGGTCATTCCACCCGCAAGCGAGTAGGGCGCTAAAGCCATGGGCAACCACCGCTTTCGATTGGCCATGCGCCTGGTTGGGCCCCTCCTGCTCGTGTGGGTGGTGTGGCGCTTCGCAGACTTGACGGCGCTAGTCGACACGTTCGCTCAGGCTGCGATATGGCCCCTGGTCGCAGCGGTGCTGCTCAATGCCGGAGTGATTCATGCGAAGTTGTGGCGCTGGCGTGACCTGCTGCGCTCGGTCGGTGCGCCGCTGTCCGTCGGGAGCGCGTATCGCGCGTTTCTTCCCTCGCTCTACTTGGGGTTGGTCACGCCCGGGCGCGTCGGTGACGCACTGCGCATCCAGTACCTCAAGCGAGACCATGCCGTTGGCTATGCGGACGGCCTGGCGGTTTCCATCGTCGACCGGCTCTGTGACGTGTACACCCTCCTCGCGTTCGTAGCCCTCGGTGTCGCTCACCTGGCGAGCGCGGTCTCGATACCGCTCGCACAAACGATGTGGATCGCGGTCGCGGTGATTGCGATCGCACCTGCGTTCCTCTTCGTTCAACGCATCGCCGAACCTGCCGCGCAATGGCTCTACGGGCGCTTCTCGGATGGGGGAGCTCATGAGGGACTGAGCGTCTTCTTTGCCGCACTCCGTCGACAAGTCGGCCCGAGTCTCGTCCGGTCGATCGTGATTACGACTCTCGCGTTCCTCACGAACTACCTGCAAGCCTGGCTCGTTGCCAACGCGTTTGGACTCGACCTGTCGTTCATTGACGTTGCGGCGCTGGTGGCAATTAGCTCGTTTTTGAGTCTGCTCCCGATCTCGATCTCCGGCATCGGGGTCCGCGAGTCGTTCTTCGCCCTTGTCTTTCCTGCATTCGGGCTTGCCGAGACGCTTGGTATTGCCTTCGGACTTGGCGTGTTCGCGGTGATCTACGTGCCAACGCTTCTCTTGGGATTCTTCGCGTGGCTGGCCTGGCCGCCATGACTGGACATCGACGCGGATCCGAATTAGACATGAACCAGCCGTCGGAGACACCGAGACACGCAGGCCATGCTTAGCTCAGTTCTCGAACTCCTGGGTCGGCACCGTATCTCGTGGATCCTCGCGGTCTTGGCCGTACTAGTCGCGATGAGCGTGCTGATGCTGCACGGCTATCGCGACAAATCGCCCACCGAAGACGAGTGGGCGCACTTGACGCGTGGCATCGCCTACTTTCAGGGTCAGGACGCGCGCCTTCACTATGCCCACCCCCCCTTGGCCAATGCTGTGCAAGGGCTCGCTACGTTGGGGAAAGACCTGCCGCGACTCGATGAGACAGCGCATTGGGCTCGTGCGAATGTGGGCCAGGTTGCTCTCGAGTTCATCCGGTCAGACTACGAACGAGCACGCGGGCTTCTCATGCAGGTACGGGTGGTCACGATGCTATTCGGCTTGTTGCTCGCAAGCTATGCGTTCTTCTGGGGGTTGGCGCTCTTCGGCCCATGGACGGGTCTGTTGGCGATGTGCTTCGTGGCCTTCAACCCCACCATTATCGCGCAGGCAAGATATGTCACCACGGACATGCCCGCCGCGACGATGCTCACGATCGCGATCGGCGAGTTGAGTCGATTTCTGGCTGGAAGCACCGGCAAGGTAGCGACCTGGCTCGTGCCAATCTGGTTGGCACTGGCGGTGGTGACGAAACACACCGGGACACTGCTCGTGCCAATCTTCGCGGCTTTGTTGTGTGCCTATTTTGCGTTATCGAAAGGGCGCTTCTCAACGGCGCGCCCCCCCTGGCGGCGACTCTTGTTGTATTTGGTGGTCGGCGGCTGCATGACCTGGCTTACCGTCAATGCGGCGTACAAGTTTGACCGAACCTTTCTCACGGTGGGCAGCTTGCTAGAAACGCCGGAGTCGAGTCAGTGGTCGTCAAGTGGACAGCTACTCGAAAAGACCACTCCGCTGACCGCCTTTCCCCAATGGCTTCCCGTCCCCTTGCCGCACGTGTATGTCTACGGACTCGCCTCGATGAGGCAGTTCAACCGCCGAGGTTTCCCATCGTACTTCATGGGGAAGCCACAACGGTTCGGTCACGTTGCCTATTTCCCCACGATGCTGGCGATCAAGAATCCGCCAGCCATGCTCCTTGGCCTGCTCGGCGGAGCGCTATGGCTGATCCGCAAACGACGACGTCCCTCGGCGGCAGTCGTTTGCGTAGGCGTCATCACGCTCATCCTGTTGGCGCTCATGATGGGATCTCATATCAACATGGGGATTCGGCATGCGCTACCCCTGGTAGGTACACTCACGCTGCTCGCCGGGCGCGGGGTGACGGCCTTCCTCGAGCTGCTGTCCACACGATGGGCTCCGGTCATCGCGGGGGCCTTCATCATGTCTTCGGCGTTCTCGGCCATCACCGCCAGCCCGTTCTATCTGGGATACTTCAACCTGTTCGCCGGAGGGCGCGCCCGTGGTCACGAGATCAGCATCTACGGCGAAGATTGGGGACAGGATCGCGTCTACTTGGCGCGGTACGTCGAGGAACACAATCTATACCCACTCTATTACAACCACATGACCCGCACTCGGTACGAGGAAGTGAAGTATTTGGGTATCGAATCTAGAGGCCTGGGCTGTCGTGCAACGCCACCTGCGGGATCATACGCAGCCCTGCATGCGCTTTCGTTCAAGACCACGACGAAGGATTGCTGGAAGTGGAGACATGGGTTGACGCCCATCGCCCACATCAACCACCACATCTTCATCTGGAAGATCCCAGAGGCCGGTCCCTCCGATACACTGCGGTAGCCCTTCAGATCGGCCATTGCTAGCGTTTCCGGGAACGACAGGATGGAGAAAAATTTCGTGTTGGATCCCACATTGCTCTCGCCGCCAGAACCCGGTTCTTCCGCGTCACCGGTGTTCGTCTTGTTGCTTCTCGTCGGCTCTATGACGGTCGCCTGCGATCGCAAGCCGCCCGCTCCCGCCAATCTGATCCTAATCACGGTAGATACTCTTCGAGCCGATCGGATCGGGGCGTACGGAAAACGGGACGCAAAGACCCCCCACATCGACGCGCTGGCCAAGACAGGTACGACCTTCACGCATGCTTACGCTCCGATGGCGAGGACCACGCCGGCGCTCGCATCGTTGTTGACTGGGCTATGGCCCCATCACCACGGCTCGCGAGAAGTGCATCGCAAAGTGCAACGAGGGACGTTCATTACGTCTTCGCTCAAGAGGGCCGGGTTCGCCACGCTCGCCGTCACCGCGAACCCCGTGGCCGGCACTAGGCAGGGCTTCGACGTCGGTTTCGACGTGTTCGTGGAGAACATGCGCTTTGGGGCCAGCGCGGTCACAGACAGAGCGATCAAAGCTGTGCGCGCGGTTCCCGAAGACGAGCGAGTCTTTCTCTGGACTCACTACTACGACCCCCACTGGCCATACAAACCGCCCAAGGGCTGGCGCCGGGGTGGCAGCGAGCGGTGCGGAGATCTCTCCCAGCTGAGCCGGGGCGTCAAGCAGTCCAACCAAGGTGGCTACTCGGCCAAGGCGCTGGGGAGTTGCTGGCAGGCCTATGACAGCGAGATCGCGTACGTCGATCACGAGATCGGCCGACTTCTCGAGGCCCTCCGAGAGTTCGGGCGTCTGCAGGATGCACTGATCGTCTTCACTTCCGATCACGGGGAGAACTTTGGCGAAGACGGTCTCTTCTTCGCCCACGGTCGGAGTGTGCACGATGCGGGGCTACGCGTTCCGCTAATCATCGCAGGTCGAGGGGTGCGTCAGGGGGCGCGAGAAGAAACGCTGATTCGACTGATCGATTTGGCGCCGACGATCCTCTCGGTGATGGGCGTCGCGTCTCTGCAACGTTTGCCGGTGGCAGACGGCGTGGACTACGCTCGAGTCCTATACGACGGACGGAGAAGGCCGGTAGAGCTCCCAACTGAATTGGCTTTTGCCGAGAGCGGGGGGGCGTTGATCGTCGACGATTACAGTGCGCTACTCTCGGGTCGCGTTCGGACGGGCTACTGCCTCAACCACGGCGAATACTCCCTGTGCTGGAAGGGCGCAGCCGCCGCCGCGCTCTACAACCGGAACCGAGATCCCGAGATGACCCATGATCTGCGGGAGCAAGAACCGGAGCGCTTTCTCGAGATGGAGCAGGCCAGGCATCGATGGAAGCCCGGAAAGGCTCGACGAAGGTCCGTTTCCGATGGGCGGTTCAAGTTGATCAAGCGTCCAAGGCTCGGCGGCGGATATGACCGTTCGCTCTACGACCTACGCACCGACCGATCGGAAACCCAAGACGTGCGACGGCAGTTTCCCGTGGATGCCGCGCGACTAGAGGCGGCGCTCAACGCCTGGGCGGAAGAGGTGCCGGGATACGCGCCAGAGGCTCTAACCAGCGAGGAAGAGGCGCAGCTCCGAGCCCTCGGGTACGTGCAGTAGCCTCGAGCGAGGTCGCCTCTATGTGGCGGACCATCGAGGTGCACGACTCTGGGTCGGCCGCTCCGCCGTGGTGATCATGCGGTTGCCACTCGCGATCTAAGCGACTAAACCCGCCTTTCAGCCGGCCGGGGAAACGGGCCGGGGAGGAGAATCGATGAAGAAGCAAGTACTCGTGCGTAGTTTGATCGTGCTGTCCGCGCTGCTCGTGTTGACGGGCTGCAAGAAAGGCGAGTCTTCGGCGACGGCCGCTGATGCAAGCGCGGATCCTGTGCTCCTTCTCGAGGCGGGGGCCGAGCCACAGGCGCCACTTCGTTACAAGATCGCGGACGGCACCACGACGAAATCCAACATGGACTTCACGATCGCCACGTTGGCCACCACCGCGGATGCGGCTGCGCTGTCGGTGGTTCCGGGCGTCCGCCGTCATATCGTGTCCGGGCCGGCGATGGCGACCGAGAACGGTGTGAAATTCGAGGTCAACATCACGAAGGCAGAGGCCGCGGTTCCGCCAGGGATCGACCCGACGGTCGCCGAGGAGCTGAGGCAGAGTGCGGCCATCCTCGACGACGTGGGCGGGACCGTCGAAATGAACGACCGCGGTATCATGTTGTCGACACAGCTCAACGACAAAGCCAAAAGCCCCGATCTTCCGCTTCGCCTTTTGATGATGATCGTCAACGCGCGCACCACGCTCTCCCGCGTCGTGCTGCCGGCGGAGCCCGTGGGTCTCGGCGCGCGCTGGGAGGCTCGCAAAGAGCTCACGCTTTACGGCTTCAAGGTGCAGCAGGTCGATTCCTACACGCTCATCGAGCGCGTAGGCGACGAGATCAAGCTCAACGTCACTGTCACCCAGAATGCCCTTCCGCAGACCGTCGACTTCCCCGAAGAGGGCGTCTCGATCGCGGTCGAGCAGATGGTGGCAAACGCGCGTGGTGAAATCATCCTCAACCTGAACGCGCTCGAGTCCGACGCCGCTGCGACAGGCGAGGCAACCGACAAGCTCACCGTCACCGGGGCCGAAGGCGTCGAGAAGATCGAAGTCAACGAGGCCTTCGAAATCCGCATGACCAACACCACCGCCTTCGAATAGTCCGTCAAACGTACTATGTTCGCCCGGGTGAGCGAGCATCGGGAAACCTTTGATGCGGTGGTCATCGGCTCGGGGCCGAACGGCCTCAGCGCCGCCGTGGCGTTGGCGCAAGGGGGTGCCTCCGTCCTGGTGCTGGAGGCTGCGGACGAGATCGGCGGGGGGACTCGAACTGCGGGGCTGACGTTGCCGGGGTTCGAGCACGACGTGTGCTCGGCGGTTCATACGACCGGGATCCTTTCACCGTTCTTTCGCTCTCTGCCACTCGAGGAACACGGACTTCGATGGATCGTGCCGCGGGCCTCGGTCGCGCACCCGCTCGACGATCAGCCTGCGGTGATGATGTGGCGCTCCGTCGAGGAGACCTGTGCGGGGCTTGGCGCGGACGCGACCAGCTATCGGAACCTCGTCGCGCCGTTCATCGACGATTCGGAGGCCTTCTTCGGCGACGCCCTCGGTCCGCTCGGTTGGCCCCGGCACCCGGGCATGTTCATGCGGTTCGGGCTCAAGGCCATGTGGCCGGCGACCACGTTCGCCGGTTGGCGGTTTCAGCAGTCGCGCGCCAAGGCGCTGTTCGCGGGTTGTGCAGGGCATAGCATCTTGCCACTCGACAAGATGTTCACAGCGGCTCTCGGGCTGATCTTTTCCATCGCGGGCCACGTCGAGCCATGGCCGGTAGCAGCAGGCGGCTCGCAGGCGATCCCGCGGGCGCTCGGCAGCCTCTTGCGCAAGCTGGGCGGAGAGATCCGGACCGGTGTGCGAGTGATCTCGCCGGCAGAGCTGCCTCCGGCGCGGGTCTATCTCTTCGACACCAGTCCCGACCAACTCTCTTCGATCGCGCAGTCTGCGCTGCCGAGCGCTTACCACCGCCGCCTCGGCCGCTATCGCTACGGCCCTGGGGTGTTCAAGCTCGACTGGGCGCTCGACGGGCCGATTCCTTGGCGAGATGCCAACTGTCTAGAGGCGTCCACGGTGCATTTGGGCGGCACGCTCGACGAGATCGCGGCGAGCGAAGCCGCGATGTTTCGTGGGGACCACCCCGAACGACCGTACGTCCTGCTTTGTCAGCAAAGTCAGCTCGATCCGAGCCGAGCACCCGCGGGCCAACACACGGGCTACGCGTACTGCCACGTGCCCGGCGGCTCCACCGTCAACATGACCGCCGCGATCGAGAACCAAGTCGAGCGCTTCGCGCCGGGCTTCAAGGATCGAATCCTCGCCCGTCATACAATGAACACGCGCGATTTTCATCGATACAACCCGAACTACGTGGGGGGCGCGATCACTGGCGGGGTCGCCGACGTGTTGCAGCTCTTCACGAGGCCCGTGGTGAGATTCGACCCATACACCACGCCCAACCCCCGCGTTTTCATCTGCTCCGCATCGACGCCGCCCGGCGGCGGGGGGCACGGGATG
>QMMB01000012.1 GCA_003647035.1 Deltaproteobacteria bacterium
CCCGCGTCTTTCCATCGTTCGGCAAGGTCCGCGTAGGCCTCCGCCGCGCGGGGGCTCGTCGCACCCCACCCGAGCGCCTCATCCTCCCTACCCGCGTTGGCGTATGCGCCCAGCGGCACGCCAAGCGCCGCGATCGCATCGACGTACGGGCCGATCTGCGTCGCAGCGATGCAGTTGACCAAAAGCCGCTCGACCCCGTTCGACACCGCATCCCTGCCGATCTGCGCCAGCTGCGAAGGCGAAAGCAGCTCTGCAAAAGGCCCGGCGGTCAGGGACAGCCACACCGGCAACCCCGTCGCGAGAGCTTCTTCGACCGCCACGACCGCTTCTGCCCCGTTGGCAAAGGTTTCGCAAAGAAGCGCATCGCACCCCGCGTTCGCAAGCGCCGAAGCCACCTCTCGGTGCTGGGCGCGTCCTTTTTTGCCAGGACTGAGATCGGGACGGTAGCAGTCGTGGATAGGCGCCATGCTCCCGAGCACAGCGCACTCAGGCGATACGGCGTCGCGCGCAATATCGACCGCGGCCCTCAACGCGGCGGCCCAGCCCTTGCCGAGAGCAAGGGGCTGCGTTCGGAACGTATTGGCCGTATGGAGGCTTGCCCCCGCCCCCACATAGTCGGCGTGTATGCGCGCGAGCAGGTCGGGCGCGTCCTCGATCGCCCGCGCGCTCCAGGCGGGCGCATCGAGATCGAACCCACGCGCGATCAGCTCGGTTCCGATCGCCCCGTCGAGAATTCGCACAGTCATCTCAACGCGTACTCTAGCAACTGACCGAGCCCAGGGGAGCTGTTAGGCTCTCGCCGTGGACGCGCGGACACAGACCTCGTTCATCGCCGCACTTTTGTGCTTCGCGCTTGCCGCCAGTGTCCTGCTGCGCACCCAGCGTCAGACCGATCGCTGGCTCTTCGGCATCCTCGCCACCAACACCGGGCTTTGGTACGTCAGCACCTTCATGCTCGGCGTGGTCGGCCGAGTTCCTTTCTGGGAGCGCTTCAACCTGATCTGCGGCGTCTTGCTACCGTTGTCCGCGGTGCGCTTCTTCGGAGTCATGGTGCCTTGGGAGACCGGCCGCACCCGCTTCCTGCGCCGCGCGTCGGTCGTGGCGGCTGTGGTGCTCCTCGGCGCCATGTTGACCCCGTTCTACGATCACGCAGTCGTCGTCGGAGGCCTCCTTCTCTACGTCACGGTCTTCCTGTCGCTCGCCCTCGGCTATCTCTACAAGCTCGGCTTCGAAACCGAGTCACGCGTCGAGGGCGCGCGTCTTCGCTACATCGCGCTCGTCGGCGGCTTTGGCGGCCTGTTCACTCTCATCGAGTACCTCCCGTATGTCGGACTCGATATCCCCCCGGTCGGCACGATCCTCATTCTGGTCTTTCTCTACGCGCTATCTCGGTCGATCACCCACTACCGCCTGATCGACCTCTACGAGCTCGCCGGCCGCTTGGGTGTATTGACCGCGCTCGCGTTCGTCCTGGCTTTCATTCTGTGGCTCATGCGCCTCGTCTCTGGCGAGCAGCTCTTTCTGCACGTGGTGGTGTCGGCCTTTCTAGTCCTGATCCTTTTCGATCCACTTCGAACCAGGGTGCAGGAATGGATTTCCCAGGTGTTCTTCCACGAGCGTTTCGAGCTCGAGCGCACCGTCCTCGCACTCCGGCGCTCGCTCGCGCACATCATCGAGATCGACGAGCTCGCCGAGCTCCTAATCGACGGGCTCGACAAATCTCCGCGCTTCACACAGGGCGGGCTCTACCTGCTCGGGCCCGATGCGCGCGTGTTCATCCTGAAAAACCACTTCGGGCCCAAGCCTGCCGAGCGGGTCGAAATGGCGCCGGCGCGGCCTCTCATCGATCGACTGTCGAGAACAGGTGCCGCCGTACTCGAGAACGCGGAGCGCGAGCTCGAAGAGCGAAGGCTGCTCGGAGACGATCGGGAAGCGGAAACCGCCCATGACATCGCCGTCACCATGCGCGCCCTTCAATCCTCCTTGTGCCTGGGCCTTCGCGGTGAGTCGGGTCACCTCTACGGCTTTCTCTGCGTTCGGGATGACCGTCTCCGCGATGCCTTCTCACGAGAAGAGGTGCAGCTCCTGGTGGGCTTGGCCACCCAGGTCGCCGTCACCGTCGAGAACTCCCAACTCTACCAGCAGATGAAAGAGAAGGACCGGCTCGCGGCACTCGGTGAGATGGCCGCGGGCCTCGCTCCCGAAATCCGAAACCCGCTCGGGTCGATCAAGGCAAGCGCCCAGGACCTCTCCGAGACCTCCGATCAGCCCGAAGGGCGCGGCGAGTTCCTCGACATCATCGTCGACGAGGTCGACCGCTTGAACCGCGTCGTCAGCTCGTTTTTGGACTACGCGCGTCCCGCCCACACCGACCCCGAGGCGATCGACGTAAACGCCACGGTTCAATTGACGCTTCAATTCCTTCGGCCGGAGTGCGATTCGGCCGACGTCGACTTGCACGTCACGATGGACCCCGAGCTGCCCAAGGTGCGGATCGATATCGAACACCTACGCCAAGTCCTGATCAATCTCGTCCAGAACGCAATGCAAGCCATGACGAGCGGTGGAGACATCTACGTCGAGACCCGCATCCAAGACCGCTTCCGCATCGGTGGAGGCGCTCACCCCTGGGTCCACCTCAGCGTTCGCGACACCGGCCCCGGCATCGCACCGGGGCTCCTCGCCAACCTCTTCGTGCCATTCGTCACCACGAAGCAGCAGGGCACCGGCCTTGGGCTCGCGATTTCGCAGCGCATCGTCTCTGAAACAGGCGGCCGCATCGATGTCCGCAGCCGCCAGGGTGTAGGCACCACGTTTGTCGTGTTGCTTCCCGCAGAACCGGGCGCAGCCCTCGATGGCTTCGAGGCCGAGCAGGAACCCCATCAATCGCCGGAACCGGGCGACACGCCTGGGCGCCTCGAGCCCGCCGAACCCTGATCGATCGACACCGTTTGCATCCGAAGCCGGTAGAGGCGCAGGTCTTTTCGGTCAAAGCTGTCTTCGGGTAGATCGTTGTCACGGAACAGTCTTCGGTACGCGTCCATCGGGGTGTCGGCGACCTGTGTTCGTCGCGGCAGAAGATAGCGCCAACGTGAGGGCTGCTCATAGGCGACGCCGTGCTGCGATTTCACCAGCGCGTCGATGAGGGATGTCGCCCCTGGGCCGAAGGTGCCGTCATCGAATAGGAACGCCACCTCGACGTCGAGCTGGTCGAGGCGGTCACTGAGCGGACCGCCCATCGTCTCCGTGCGCTCTTCCCACCGCTCGCGAGCCGCCAGAGAGGCGGTGATCAGGCCTTCGGCAATCGACTGTGCGCGCGCCGAGCGCCAAAGCCGGGGGCCCCGCCCGCCGGTCAGAAGCACCAGGACTTCAACCGCTTGTGGCTGCGTGAGCGCCTCGGGAAAGGCGTCGAGCGGAGGGGCTGCCTTCCCCTCGAGAATGCCGCGCGCTACACGGGCCAGGACGCGATCCGAAAGCACGACCGGCCACAGCGTGTGATCGATGACGTACAACAACCCGTCCGTCGTGAGCGCCTCTCCTCGAAAGCCGCGCACGACGCCGCCCGAAGCGAACCGGTCGGCCAGAGGCAGCTCTGCACCGGCGAGCCTGTCGGAGGTCACCGCCACCCACAAGCCTTCGAGCCCCGCCGCTTCCAATGCCTCGCGGAGGCGATCTGGATCGACGCCCTGAACGGCCTCCTTCACGGCCGGATGCGCGTCGAGCTCCTCCCAGTCGAGCCCCGGAGGGGGCGACACCAACGCCACGACTTCCGTCCACTCCGAAAGGGAGGCTGGCACCACGGACCGGCTCCGTTGCCACACCAGCCACGCGCCGAGGACGCCCACAATCACCAACAGCCAAGCCCGCTTTGCCATGCCGGTACCCTGTATCGTAAGAACCGGCATGCCCCAAGGCCCGAAGCTCCGTGCCCACCCGATGGCCAGCCCGTTCCACGTGGTCTTGGTCGAGCCGGAGATCCCGCCCAACACGGGCGCGATCGCGCGGACCTGCGGGGCCACCCAATCGCCCCTGCACCTCGTGGGACCGCTAGGGTTCCAAATCGACGAGCACGCGGTGCGCCGCGCAGGCCTCGACTACTGGCACCTCGTCGAAATTCACCAACACGAATCATTCGAGGCTTTCGAGGAATCCGATCCAGATCGCCGAATTCATTTGTTTTCCGCTCGTGCCTCTAGATCGTACCTCGACGCGGCATTCGAACCGGGCGACGCCCTGGTCTTCGGGCGAGAGTCCGTTGGACTACCTCCCGTGCTGCTCCAAGACCGGCAAAACGTGTGGGCCATCCCAACCCTCGGAGCGGTCCGCAGCCTGAATCTCAGTAATGCGGTGAGCATCGTGCTGTACGAGGCGTTGCGCCAAAATCGAGCGTTCGAGGACACCTTTCTGGGCTAGGCCGCCTGGCTTGAATACATCCGGGGCCCAGGCGTCCGACGCACATGGCCCATTCACGCGTGATCTGCCTTCTTCCTGTCCTACTGCTTCTCGCCGGATGCCCCATCTACGGGCCCAGCCCCGTCCAGCGCGAAGTCCCAGTCTCATGTCAGAGCGACTTCGACTGTCCTTTGGACGCGTTCTGCGATCCCGGGACAAACAGTTGCATCGCCTACGACTTTGGGATCTGCCTGACGGACGGGGATTGCCCGGTCGGGAGCTACTGCGACCCGTCTGACGGCGGATGCTACATCCCCGCTATCGCTGAATGCCGAGCCGATGGCGAGTGCTCCTCCGGGTTCGAGTGCGACTTCCGCGATAGCTGCCGGCCCGAAACGGAGGGCACCTGCCTGGCGGACGGCGATTGCCCCGGCGTTGCGCTCTGCATCGAGAACCTTTGCACCGCAGTCGTCGACACCTGCCAGTTCGACTTCCAGTGCTCTGCTGGTTTCACCTGCGCCAACAATCGCTGCCGACTGCTCTGTGGCCCGGACACGTCCTGCCCGAGCGGCACAGCCTGCGAGGAGAGTTTGTGCCAGCCGATTATCGGAGAGTGCATCGACAGCAGCGAATGCGTCGACCTGGCAACGAACTGCGTAGAGGGAACCTGCCTACGGCGCTGCGACGAGGGCTGCGCCGCCGACACCGAGGTGTGCGACCCACAAGGATTCTGCAGGCCGCGCACCAGCCCCGACCCCCAAGCGCCCTCGCCTTTCTGCCGCACGGACGCGGACTGCAACGGTAGCCTTTGCGTCGAAGGAATGTGCCGCACCGAGTGCGACATCACCGCGTCCGAACCGAATGCAATCTGTGCCTCGTACGACGGCCAGGTTCCACTCTGTGGACCCGATAGCCTCTGCTACGCAGAGAGCGAAATGCTCAGCGACTGCCGTGTCCGAAGCGACTGCCCCGACCCAGACGACTGCATCGACGGCCAGTGCCGTTAGACCGGCTCGGGTTGACCTGACCCGGCCTATTCCATCTGGTAGCGCAACCGCCGGACGTCCTTGAGGGCGCGGTCGATCGAATGCGCGGGCTCGTACCCCAACTCGGTGCGGGCCCGCGAGTCGTCCACCATGCAGACGTAGCGCAAATGGTCGAGCTCCTGTGCGGGGAACGAGCTGAGGCGGAGCTTCCAAAGCTGGTCGAGCGCAACTTTCGCCAGTGGCGAGGGCACCAGGCGGGGCCGGCCTCCGGCTTGGCGGATCAAATGCGACAGCGGCATCTCGCCGGGCCCACGGATGTTGAAGATGCCCCGCACCCCCGGCCGCAGCGCGAGCTGAATCGCGCGAACGACGTCCTTCTCGTGGACGACCTGCATCATCGGGTCGAAGCCCATCACCATGACCGGACGGTCGAGCCTCAAGTAATTGCTAGCCGCATTGTGGACGCGGCCCACGATGTGACACGGCCGAAGCACCACGGTCTCGGTGTCGGGATGCTTCCAGAAAAACCCTTGGGCGAGCATGTCGAGCTCAACCAGGTCGCGCATGCCACCAAAGTGCTGGGCACCCAGGAGCGGCGCGTCTTCGGAAAGGAACTGGGGATTATTGGCCTGCGGGCCGTACACGTTGGCCCCCGAAAGCACGACGAGCTTCGGCACCTCGTACTGGGACATGTAGTCGAGCAGCTTTTGGAAAGCGACGATGTTCCAGGTGTGCCGGTCACGATCGCTACGCCGCCGGTCGTGAAGGATGCCCAGGTGCACGACGGCGCGGATGTTTCGGGCGCGGAAGATGTCTTTCATTTTCTTGCGGCGCATGTCGACCTGGTGATGGACGATGTCCTTGGGCCGGTCCGCAAACGGGCGCCGATCCACGCCGACGACCTGGTCGGTCCGATGAAGCTCGCGCGCGAGGAGCTTGCCGAGGCGCCCGCACACCCCGGTGACCAGCACCGAGCCTTCGAGGGCGGGCTTGGGCCGGGTCCCGGTGGTTGGCTCCGGCTGCGGCGCCTGCTCCACCTGAGGCGGCAGCTCGTTCGCGTGCCCGAACACGCCGCGGGCGACCGGTGCTCTAGCCGACGGACGCTGTTGCACGGGCTCACGCCCCCGGCGCGCGCTGGGCTTGTGACGGCGCGGGGTTTGGATATTGGGCATCAGACGAACACGCCCTTACGCTCACGCAGGCCCCGGTTCACCATGCTCTGGATCGTGCTCTTCACGAGCCAGACTTTCTCTTCGATTGCAGAATCATCGTCGTCCGGATCTCCGCTGAATCGGAAGGGCTCTCCGAAGTAGAGACGGTACTTCGTCGGCAGGGGGGCGATCATGCCGAAAAGCATCTGCGGCATCACGGGAAACGAGGGCATCTTCAACAGGCGCGCGAGGGGCTTGAAGTCCGCGATGGACGGGTACTGCTCCTCGCCCCCAATGACGGCAACAGGCACAATCGGCGTGCCCGTCTCGAGCGCGAGCCGCACGAAACCGAGGCCGAAGTCCGTAAGCTGGTAGCGCTGGTCGTAAGTCTTGCTGATGCCCCGAGCGCCCTCCGGGAAGACGATCAGACTTTCCTCCTGCCGAAGAAGGCGCCGTGCGTTCTCCGGGGAGCCGACGACCTGGCCGAGCCTCGGGTACAGTGTGGAAATGAAGGGCAGCTCGGCCGTCCACGTCTCGACCATGCTCCGCGGGAAGCGCGGCGGGTCGGCGTCCAGCATCATCGCGCTGCCGATCATCACCGCATCGAGCGGCAACTGGCCCGAGTGGTTCGCCACGATGAGGACCCTGCCCTGCGGGACCCGGTTGATGCCAGAGACCTGCGTTCGGAAGTAGCGGCGGTGCAGGAGGGCCGCCATCGCGAGCGCGTACCGGCTCGTCTCTGGATCGAAGCCGAACGGATCGTGGCCGACCTCGTTGAGGTGGGTCTTGATTCCGGCGATGCGCGCGTCGATGTCTTGACCGACCACCTCCTCGGCGATCCGGACAACACGGTCGCCGACGGATCGGAGCACCTGCCGAATGGGGGACTCCCCCATCAACCGCATCCGGCGCCAGCCGGCGAATGGAACGATCGAGCCCCCCTGCCCCATGCAGCCATCGTGGGGACAGATGCGGCACGCGTCAATCGGAAACGGTGCAAGGGACTCGTCACATCGCGACTTCACGCGGCGCACGAGACAGGTCATGCTCCGTGCATGGGCATCGAGTTCGACATCGATCGTATTGGTGGGCTCCGCGCAATACGCGCGCTCGAAGATCTCGTGGTCCGGGTCGGCGACACGGCGATGAAACATTTCCGGCAGGGCGTCGTACCAGACAAGAAGCCTGACCGGAGTCCTGTCACCGTCGCCGATCTCGAAGCAGAGAAAGCGATTCGCGAGTACGTGTTTACACAATTCCCGGAAGCGGAATTCTTTGGAGAGGAAACCGGCCGAAAGGGGGACAACCCCGGCCTTCGGTTCATCGTTGATCCCATCGACGGAACGCGAGCCTTCGTTCGCGGGTTTCCGACCTGGTCGGTGCTCGTCGGGATCGAATCGGACGGCGTGCCGGTCGCCGGTATCGCATACATGCCCGCCGCGGGAGACCTATTCTCGGCAGTGCAGGGAGGCGGCACGACACACAACGGCAAGGCGGTGCGGGTTTCGAAGCTCGGGCCTCTCGCGGACGCGGACGTGTGCCATGGCGGCCTTCAGCAGTTCACGCTGACTGGGGTCGGGGACGCCCTCGTTCGCCTAGCGGGCGCGTGCGACATGGCGCGTGGATGTCCCGATTTCGACGGTTACCGGCAGGTCCTCCTCGGCCGTTCGGACGCGATGGTCGACCCAGGGGTGCAGCCCTATGATGTCTGTGCGCCGGCGATCTTGATCCGCGAGGCGGGTGGGACATTCACTTCTCTCGACGGGCAAGAGACCATCTACGACGGCGGCGCGATCGCAAGCAACGGCGTCATCCATGACGAATTGGTCGCAGCTCTGTCGGCAACTCCTTACCAATAAACGAGCAAACCTGGCAATCCAGGTAACGGCTTGCTTTCGGGAGCGTCTTGCGGAAGGTTCATCCGCTCGAACCTCAGGAGAGAAGTATGACGAAACCAGTACGGCGAGCAGGTGTCATCGGAGCAGGGGTGATGGGCAGCGGAATCATGGCGCACTTCGCCAACGCCGGAGTCGACGTGGTGATGCTCGACATCGTGCCCCCGGGACTGAGCGATGCAGAGAAGAAGAACCCTGCCAAGCGGAATCAGTTCGCCGCGGGCGGCTTGAAGGGCGCGCTCAAGGCGAAGCCCGCAGCCTTCTTCCATCCGAACTATGCGAAACGCGTCACCATCGGCAACCTAGAGGATGACATCGAGCTGCTCAAGGGTTGCGATCTCGTCATCGAAGCGATCATCGAGAACGTTGACATCAAGCGTAGCCTCTTCGAGAAGCTGGAAAACACGCTCGACGAGGGAACCGTCGTCGCATCGAACACCTCCGGCCTTCGGATCGCGGACATGCTCCAGGGGCGCGGCGATTCGTTCCGCAAGAACTTCCTGGTGATGCACTTCTTCAACCCGGTTCGGTACATGAAGCTCCTCGAGCTCGTCGCCGGCGAGGAGACGGACCCGGCGACCATGGAGCGCATGAAGGTCTTCGGTGAAGACCAACTTGGCAAGGGTATAGTCCTCGGCAAGGACACGCCCAACTTCGTTGGCAACCGCATTGGTTGCTACTCGATGTCGCTCACGATGAACGACATGCTCGATGCCGGCCTGACCCTCGAGGACGTCGACGCGATCACCGGACCACCGATGGGGCATCCAAAGAGCGCCAGCTTCCGTACCGCCGACATGGTGGGGCTCGACACCTTCAAGCACGTGTCGGACAACTGCTACGAAGCGCTGGTCGACGACCCGGAGCGGGATGTCTTCAAGCCACCGAAGTTCTTGGTCGAGATGGGGGAGCAAGGGATCCTCGGCAACAAGACCCGAGGCGGCTTCTACAAGCGCACCAAGGAAGGCATTCAAACCTTCGACCCGGTCAAGCTCGAATACCGTCCCAAGGCCGGCGACCCGGACATCAAGAAATTCTGTAAAAGCCTCAAGGGCTCGGCGGCGGACCGCGTGAAGGCGCTCGTCGAAAACGAAGGCCCCGCAGGCAAGTTCGCCTGGAACGGACTGTCACGCACCCTCGCCTACTCGGCCACTCAGATCGGCGAGATCACCGACGACGTCGAAGCCATCGATAACGCGATGAAGTGGGGCTACAACTGGGACCTCGGCCCGTTCGAGACCTGGGACGCCATCGGCTTCAAGACGGCCTACGATCGCATGAAGGCGGACGGCCTCTCACTTCCCGCCTCGATCGACAAGATGGCCCAATCGGGCGCCGAGAGCTTCTACACGGACGACGGCCGGGTATTCAACCTCATCACGGGTGAGTACGAGGCCCGGGACATCGACCCGCGCAACGCAACCCTGACGATCATGCGACAGGGTGAGGCGCCGGTCTTCAGTAACCGCGGCACCGAGGCTTGGGACCTTGGCGACGGTGTGCTGGGACTGACCTTCACGACCAAAGCCAACAGCATCGACGACACCGTCGTCGAGGGGCTCAGCGAGGCGACCAAGATCGCAGAGCGAGATTTCCGCGCGTTGGTCATCTACAACGAAGGCGACCACTTCTGCGTCGGCGCCAACCTCTTTGCGGTCGTCATGGCGGCGCAGCAAAAAGCTTGGGACCAGATCCGAACGACGATCAGCGGTCTGCAAGGCGCGCTGCAACGGACGAAGTACTCGACCATCCCCGTGGTGGCGGCACCCTTTGGAATGACGGTCGGCGGCGGATTCGAAGTGTGCATGGGCGCAGACGCCGTGCAGGCAGCTTCGGAGACCTACGTGGGCCTCGTCGAGGTCGGTGTGGGGCTTCTGCCGGGCGGCGCAGGCAACATGAACATGCTGTGGCGCGCACTCGAGGGGATTCCCGCCGACACCGCCGTCGACACCCTGCCCTTCGTCTCACGCACCTTCCAGAACATCGCCATGGCGCGAGTGGCGACGGGCGCTGGCGAGGCGCGTGAGTTCGGTTACTTCCGCAAGTCGGACGGCATCTCGTTCGACAAGGCGCGACTTCTCACCGAGGCCAAGGCCCGCGCGATCGGCATGGCCGAGGCCGGCTACCACCCACCCGTGCGGCGCGCCTATCGGCTCCCCGGGGAAAGCGGCATGGCGACGCTCGACATGATGATCGACTCGCTGCAGGCCGGAGGCTACGCGAGCGAGCACGACGCACTGATCGCGCGCAAGGTCGCGATGGTGCTTTGTGGGGGCCCGTCGGGCGCCTCGCACGAGGTCACCGAAGAGCAGATGCTCGAGCTCGAGCGGGAGGCATTCATCAGTCTCTGTGGCGAGCAAAAGAGCCAGGAGCGCATGCAGCACATGCTCACCACCAACAAGCCTTTGAGGAACTAGGCCCACCCGAAACGCACGAACCAGCAGGAAATCAGGAGTAGAGACATGGGTAAGATTGTTGTCGTAGATGCGGTTCGAAGCGCGGTTGGTCGCGCAAAGAAGGGTTCCCTTGCCAACCGGCGCCCCGATGAGCTGGCAGGAGAGGTCATCCGGATGTTGATGGCGCGCAACCCCAAGGTGGATCCAGCGACCGTCGAGGACCTCGTGCTTGGCTGCGCATTCCCCGAGGGCGAACAGGGCATGAACGTCGCGCGCATGGTCGGCCGGCTCGGGGGCTTGCCCGAGAACTCTTCGGGGATGACCATCAACCGCTTCTGCTCGAGCGGGCTTCAGGCGATCGCGCTGGCTGCGGGGTCGGTCAAAGCGGGCTTCGACGACGTCGTCATCGCGGGCGGCATGGAGTCGATGACTATGGTCCCGATGACGGGCAACAAGCCAAGCGCATCGCCCGAGGTCATGGAACAATATCCAGCGACCTACACACCGATGGGCATCACGGCGGAGAACGTCGCCACTCGCTTCAACATCAGCCGCCAACAGCAGGACGAGTTTGCGGTGCGAAGCCACGAACTCGCGTTGGCCGCCATCGAGCGAGGGGCCTTCGAGAACGAGATTGTCCCCGTCCATGGCGTGAAGTTCGATGCCAGCGGCGAGCGACAAATGTTCGAGTTCAAGGTCGACGAAATGCCGCGCCCTGGCACCACCGTCGAATCTCTGTCGAAGCTGCGACCCGTCTTCGCGGCTAAGGGTAGCGTGACTGCCGGCAACGCGTCGCCTCTGTCCGACGGTGCCGCAGCCGCCATCGTCATGAAGCAAAAGAGGGCCAAGGAGCTCGGCATCGAGCCGCTGGCGATCTTCAAGTCCTTCGTCACGGTCGGCGTCGACCCCTCGATCATGGGCATCGGGCCCATCCCAGCGGTGCAGAAGCTGCTGGCCAAGAACGACCTCACGATCGACGACATCGACGTCTTCGAAGTCAACGAGGCGTTCGCCAGCCAAGCCGTCTACGTCCAGCAACAGCTAGGCATCCCCGACAGCAAGCTGAACGTCAACGGTGGCGCCATCGCCCTCGGCCACCCCCTGGGCTGCACCGGCGCCAAGCTCACAGCCACCGCCCTCAACGAGCTAAAACGCCGAGGCGGCAAACGAGCTATCGTCACGATGTGCATAGGCGGAGGCATGGGCGCCGCCGGCCTATTCGAAGCCATCAACTGACGAGAGCAAGGTAAGCGATGGGCAACGAATACGAAGCGATCATCATTGGTGGTGGCCCGGGCGGCTACGTGGCTGCCATTCGGCTTGGACAACTCGGCGTGAAGACCCTGTGCATCGAAAAAGAAGCGATGGGTGGAGTGTGTCTCAACTGGGGCTGCATTCCATCAAAGGCCCTCATCGCCGCCGCGAACCTCGCCAACAAAGTTCGGAACGCCGGACACATGGGCATCACGGTGAAAGATCTCGAAATCGACGTCGCCCAGATGCAGGTGTGGAAGGAGGGCATCGTCAAGAAGCTGGTCGGCGGTGTGACGAGCCTCGTGAAGGGTAACGGGGGTACCATCGTCATGGGTGAGGCGACCATCACGGGTCCCAACTCCGTCGAGGTGACGAGCACCGACGGGAAGAGCGCGACCTACACGGCGAGCAAGGGCATCATCGTCGCGACCGGCACGCAGATGATCGAAATCCCTGGTTTCGAACCGGACGGTGACGTCGTCATCACCGCGCGCGAAGCGGTGAGCCTTCAGAGTGCTCCACAGAGCATGGTGCTGATCGGTGGAGGTGTCATCGGACTCGAGCTCGGCATGGTGTATCAGAAGCTCGGCACGAAAATCACAGTCGTCGAGATGATGGACCAGCTACTGCCCGGAACCGACCCTGATCTAGTTCGGGTTGTGGAGAAACACCTCAAGAAAGGTGGCGCCGACGTTCATCTCAAGAGCAAGGCCGCCAAGCTCGAGCGGAGTGGCGGCCGCGCCAAGGTCACCATCGAGACAGACGGCAAAGAGCAGATCGTTGAAGCGGAGAAGGTTCTGGTCGCAGTGGGGTTCAAGCCAAACTCGGCAGGGATCGGTCTCGAGAAGGCCGGGGTTCAGCTCGACGAGCGCGGGCACATCGCAATCGACGATGAGATGCGCACCAACGTGCCTTCGATTTTTGCAATCGGCGACGTCGCAGGCATGCCCTATTTGGCGCACAAGGCATCGAAGGAGGGGGAGATTGCGGCCGAGGTCATCGCCGGACACAAAACGGCGCGCGACTATCGCGGCATGCCGGCTGCCATCTTCACCGACCCCGAAATCGCAACTGTCGGCATGACCGAAGCCGACGCCAAAGCAGCCGGCAAGAAGGTCAAGATCGGGAAATTCCCGTTCGCGGCTTCAGGGCGCGCGATGGCGGTTAGCGAAACCGATGGGTTCATCAAAGTCATCATCGATGAGGCCGACCACCAGCTGCTCGGAGTTGCGATCGTGGGACCCGAAGCAAGCGACCTGATCAGCGAATCGGCGCTCGCCATCGAAATGTGTGCGTTTGCAGAAGATGTTGCGCTCACCGTGCACCCCCATCCGACACTCGGCGAAGGTGTGATGGAAGCCTTCAAGCACGCGTTGGGTGAAGCGGTGCACATCATGAATCGCTGAGGGCCTGTGCTGTTCTGCCGACTCGGAACCGTCGACTACGCCGCAGCGCATCGTCTTCAGAAGCAACTGCAAGCCAAACGCATCGCAGACGAGGTCCCCGACACCGTGTTGCTGCTCGAGCACCCGCCCGTCTTGACTATGGGGCGCTCCGCCAAGGAGCAGCACATCATTGCGCAGCCCGATGTGCTCGAAGCGCAAGGCATCTCCGTGCACGAAGTCGGGCGTGGCGGGGACGTGACCTATCACGGGCCCGGTCAGCTCGTCGCGTATCCGATCATCGACCTCAAGCCGGACCGGCGCGACGTCCGAAAATACATGTGGTCGCTCGAGGAAGCGATGATTCGGACATGCAAGGAGTTCGGTTTGTCGGCGACGCGAATCGGGGGATTGAATGGCGCATGGATCGGGGATCGCAAAGTCGGGGCGGTCGGGGTGCGGATCAGCCGATGGGTCACCATGCATGGCCTTGCGCTCAACGCCGACAGCGACCTATCCCACTACGAGCTGATCGTTCCCTGCGGCATTCAGGATAAAGCGGTCACTTCGATTTCCGCGGAGCTCGGTCGAACGATAGGCGTCCCCGACGTGGCGGATCCCCTCGCGCGGCATTTCGCCGAGCTGTACGACGCCGAGGTCGAATGGCGCGACGCCCTTCCCGGCGACCTCAGTCTTTGAGAAAGTACTTGATCGCGCTCTGACCCATCGCGGTGGTGCCGGCCCCGGCGACGCCGGCGGAGACCACGTTTCCCGCACCGGGGACGAACTTGGCGATTGTTTGGGCAGAGAATCGCAGGCCCATGCCAACCCCGCCGACGACCCCGATACTGCCGAGCCATTCGGCGACGGTCTTTTTGCCCCAACTTCGGCCGCTGAGATACGCCAACGAGCTCACCATCATGGCTTGCAGGGGCCCCAACACCATCATGTCGGAAAATGGAATCGGCGTGAGCCCGACCGTGACCGAAACCGCCGTGCATGCTTGAACGATCTCGTTGCCAATCCGCACGCGGCCCTCTTTCGCGCGTGTCAGCGCCCGAGCCGCTTCGAGCCGTGCTTCTTCGGGCAGCGCCAGGATCGTCGCCTCCGAAAGTCCCTCTAGGCCACGCCCGCTGATCGAGGACACCGCACGCACCGGGTCCGCGGTCAGGCCCGAGTCACGAAGCTTGGCGTCGAGCTGGTGACACGCCGCTTCAACGTGAGATTCGCTCCGTCCGATGAGATCCGCGTGGGTCAGCAGTGGAAACACCCGCAAGGCCCCATCCCCCTCCGACACTCCGGCTAGCAAGCTCTTAGCGCGCTCGATGATCGGACCGGTGTCCTTCGCGTCGTTGGGCTCGAAGGTGAGGAACACGAGGTCGGGCCGTTCGTCCGCGAGCGCCGCATGCCATTGCGATCGTGCCGCGGCATCATCCACGTCAATCTCGAGCCAATCGAGCTTCGCTCCTTCGTGCTCGAGATGCACCCACTGACCGTGATCCGCGTGCAACGGTTCTGCGATCGGTTGTCGTTCGATCAACGCCCGAAGCAATGTCGATCGCCCACTGCTAGCAAGCCCGAGGGCGGCGATCCGAGGCGGGCGGCGTCGATACAGCAACGAACGAAGACCGCTTAGATCGTTCTTGACACTCGAAACCAGTGGCACCCGATCGAGAACCCGGACGAGCTGGTCCAACGCCATCTCCTTTGCGCGATTGCTCATCGATCAATTCATTCGGCTTGCGGTCTATGCGCGCAACCCGAGTCATGTTAACGTCGGGATGGGTAGCTGGTGGGGGTGGATTGGCTCAATGCGCTGGAAGACGTCGGCGGCCGTCTCGTGCCTGCTGCACGCGCTTTTGTCGATTCTCAGCACCCTCCTCTGCCGGGAACGGGCGCGACTGGCATTCGTTGGCTAGCTGATCAACTGGACGACTTCATCGACAGGGACACGGAAGGGGCCGATGACGATCGCTTCGTCGAGGGCGCGGGGGCGGTGCTCGGCCTTTTACTGATCGACCACTTGGGTGGCCGGACCCGGGAGCGTGACGGCTGCCATCGCGTGCAACTCGGACGCTTCGGCTGGTTTGACCCGTTTGGCACGATTCAAGAGGCCCTGGACGCGGAGGACCCTCGAAGGTGCCTGTCGGAGTACCTGTCGGTCGCAGAACGCGAGGCCGCCGAGAACGGTCCCGTGTCACGCGTGGTACGAGTCTTTGCCGACACGCTCCACCGCGAGCGCCCCGACCTCGACATCGAGTCCCAGTTCGAGCTGACGGTCGACCTCAACAACGGCGCGAGCGTCGACCTGGCGCGCCTAGAACGCGTCGCGCGCGACCAAGACGACGACGCAGCGACCGAGGCGGCGCGACGCATCGTCAGCATGCTCCCGGGAGCCAACGCCCGAGAAGAGACGCGCTGGAATGAAGCCGCAACACGTCTGCTGCCACGGCTCGTTTCCAAGAACTTTGTGGCGTCGTTGTCTGGTGAGCAAGCCCTATACACGGACGACGTCGGCGCCGACGTCCACCTCGCGCTGCAGCTCCGCTACGGCACACGCGCACGCTACGTGCGGAGCGCCGAGGTCGACTCGTGGATGCTCGAGCGGGCGGCGACCCGTCAGCAGGCCATCGAGAACCTGGCCGCGAAGTCGCGCTCGTTGCGTCTCCAGCGAGTCACTCCGGAGATTCTGCGCGTACGGCAGGGCGATGGTTTGGACGGGGCGCGACTACTCCTTCCGGACTTGGCAGCCCGCCTCGCGCAGCTAGAACCCGGCCCTTGGATAGCCTCGGCGCCACACCGCGACGTCCTTCTCTTGGCCCGTGAGGGAGCGATCGAAGAGCTCTGCAAGCGGGCCGAGGACGCCGCCCGGCGGGCGCCGCACCCGGTTTCCGCAGAGATCTTCGCGATTACGCCGCAAGGTCCACGCCCCTTGCGGCGGTAGCGCTTGGCCCCAAAACTAGG
>QMMB01000013.1 GCA_003647035.1 Deltaproteobacteria bacterium
CTCGACTACACCAAGGGGATTCCCGAACGGCTCGCCGCTTTCGAGCGCCTACTGCGCCGCGACAAAACGGCCCGCGCCCGGTACGCCCTAGTCCAGATCATGGTGCCAAGCCGAACGGACGTGAAAGCCTACGCGGATCTCAAGGAAGAAATCGATCGCATGGTGGGTGACATCAACGGACGCTACGCAGAAACGGGCCGCGTTCCGATTCACTATCTCTATCGGAACCTCAGCCAACGGGCGCTCTTTGCGCACTACCGCGCGGCAGATGTCGCCTTGGTGACGCCGTTGCGCGATGGGATGAACCTCGTGGCGCACGAGTACGCCGCGGCACGGACCGACGAAGACGGCGTACTGATTCTGAGCGAGTTTGCGGGCGCAGCGAAGTACCTCAAGGGGGCGCTGCTAGTGAACCCGTATGACGTGGAGTCCACCACCAGCGCCATTCATCGCGCACTTCACATGAAGGCCTCCGAGAAACGCAAACGGATGCGCTCCTTGCGCGCCGAAGTCATGCGGTTGGACGTACACCGCTGGGCCAATGGCTACATCGCGGCGTTGGAGGGTAAGTGAATCGCGTCGAGGCGCTCATCGAAACGCTGCTCACCCTCGAGCGCCCGCTACTCTTGGCGCTGGACGTCGACGGCACGCTCTCTCCCATCGTGCGTGACCCGGACCTCGCGGAGATCCCGGCGTCTACCCTGTCCACACTCGAATCGCTGGCCAAGGTGCACATGGTGGAGGTCGCAATTGTCACGGGACGCGATCTCGGCTCGCTTTCGCGGATGGAACAGCTCGAAGGCGTGTGGCGTGCGGTCGAGCATGGGGCGGTGGTGTTGGCTCCGGGGCAGGTGCCATCGAGGCGTGAGCTCACGAGCGCGCAGCACGAGGCATTGGGTCGCTTTCGACAGTGGGTCGAGGCGCACGCCGGGGACGCGTTCATCGAGTACAAGCCTCAGGCGATCGCGCTCCACGTTCGCGGGATCGCCGAGGACGACCCGGCCCGCGCAGAGCGGCTGCTCGCGGAGGCCGATGAGCTGGCCCAGGGTCTGGGCCTCCATGTTCGGCGAGGGAAAGCCCTTCGCGAAGCCGAGGCTGTAGTTCACGACAAGGGCGCCGCGCTCCGGGAGCTCTTCGAGCGGTCAGGCGCGAGGTCCGTGTTCTTCGCTGGAGACGACCTCACCGACTTTCCTGCTATCGAGTTCGCGTCGGCGCACGGCGCGAGCGCGTTCGTTTCCTCGAAGGAGCAACGCGGCGTGCCGTCCAGTCCGGCGACGCTACTGCAGAGCGTGGACGAGGTTGCGGCGCTCCTTTCACAATTGCTGCAACGCATGTCGGCGTGACCGGTGGCACGGGGATCTTCGCGTGGTAGAGGCACCGCATGTTGGATCGAGAGATCGCGGAGGCCGCTCGCATTGCGCGTGAGGCCGGCGCTATCTTGATGGACGTCTACGCGACCGATTTCGACGTCGCATACAAAGCCGAGGCCGACCCGGTGACCGAGGCCGATACCAAGGCCAACGCGTACATCGTTGGGAAGCTCCGCAAAATATTTCCGGGCGACGGCATCGTTGCCGAAGAAACGGAAGACCGAAGTGACGCGCTCGAGGGAGGACGTTGCTGGTACGTCGACCCGCTCGACGGCACCAAGGAGTTCGTGGCGAGAAACGGCGAGTTCTCCGTCATGCTCGGCCTGGCCATCGACGGAGTGGCCACGGCTGGAATCGTGTATCGGCCCGTCAACGACAAGCTCTACGCCGGCGTCGTCGGCGACGGGGCATACCTCGAGGAGCACGGCGAACGACGCTCGCTGAATGTCAGCACGGTGACGGACCCGAGCCGCTTGAGGCTCGTGGTGTCGCGCTCGCACCGCAACCGAGCGGTCGGCAACGTCGTCACCGAGCTTGGGATTACCCAAGAAACGACGAGTGGCTCGGTCGGGCTCAAGGCCGGCCTCATCGCGGAGCAGAAGGCGGACCTCTACATCCACATCGCGGACAAATCGAGCCTGTGGGACGCGTGCGGACCCGAAGCGGTTCTCAAGGCCGCAGGCGGGCGCTTCACCGATTTGACTGGAAACCCGTACCACTACGGCGGCGCCGACATGCGCAACCGGAGCGGCATCCTCGCCTGCAACGCGGCGGCGTACGACGCTGTGCTGCCTGCCGCACGTGAAGCGGCCCGAGCCGTTGGGCTCATCGACTGAGAGGCACCGATGGACTGGCGAAAAACCTGGAGGGCGGGGGTCACCCCATGGGACGCGGGCACATCACCGCCAGCACTCCGCCGCTTGGTCGATCGCGGCGCCGTTCCCTCCGGCCGGATCCTCGTCCCGGGTTGCGGTACCGGTTACGACTTGGCCACGCTTGCCCGAACGGATCGAGAGGTCGTGGGCATCGACCTCTCCGAAGACGCGCGCAAGGCGTTCGTGGCCGCATACCCGGAACTACCCGGCAGCGTCGTCTATGAAGTAGCCGACTTCTTTTCGTACGCCCCGGCTCGCGGCTTCGATTTCGTCTGGGACTACACCTTTTTCTGCGCACTCGACCCGGACCAACGGACCTCGTGGAACCAGGCGATGCAGCGCCTCGTGAACCCGGGCGGCCTGCTCGCCACCCTGCTCTTCCCGTTCGAAGACCCGATCTCCGGGACACAGGGACCGCCCTGGCCGGTCAACACCGCCATGGTGCGCAGCTACGTCGAAGACGGGTTCGAAGAGCTGAAGACGACCGTCGTGGGCCGCACGCACCCGGGACGCGAGGGCAAGGAGCGCCTGGTGCTGTGGCGGCGCGAGGCCTAGTCGAGGTCGGGGAGCGGAATGGAAGACGACTTCCACTTCACTTCGGAAAAACCTAGCCGGTAATCCGCCGTCGCTCCTGCTTCGCGGACGCCGATCCATACCTGGGTGCTACCGATCGGGAAGTCGGAACGGATCATCGGATCCTTCGTGCCGCTACGGTTGTCGTTGCACAGGACCGCGCCGCCGGGCTTTCGCACGACGAGGAGCACGTCGGAACGCGAGCGCGCGAGCACGTGGAGCCGCAGGAACGCTGTATCGGCGTCGAGGAGATAGTCCGGAGTTTCCGAGATCCACCCTTTGCACTTCCGGTGAATCGACCCGGCGCTGACCTCGCCCAGGGCCGTGCCGCCAACCACTCTCGGGTCAGGACTGAACCCTGCGTGCAGCGGTACGACGCCGAAGCGCGAGACCGAGTGTTCGTAAGGGTCCAGTGCCCCCACCGGCTCGCGCGCCCCGCGGACTTCGGGCGACTCACCCGGGGCTGTCTTGGCTGTGCACCCTGCCAGCGCCGCCAACCCCGCCAGAACGGCTATGGCCGCGCTCGAGATCGCCTGTTGATCCACTAACCGTCGCTAGCGCTTGCAGGCGCGCCAGGCGGGACGGTGTCGCGCGTCGCCCCTTTGATCACCTTCTGCGCCAACGTCGCGAGGCTGCGCGCACCGCTCTTCTTGAGAAGCGATCGAATCTGGGCCTTGACCGTGTTCTCGGCAACGCCGAGAGCTTCCGCGAGCTCCTTTCGCGACAGCCCGTCGACCGACAGGGTCAGCAGCTCGGTCTCACGGCGTGTGAGCTTGAGCTGCCGGGCCAGATGCTCGATGCGCTGCCCGATCGCCACGTCGTCCACTCGCTCCTGCGCGAGCGCACGCTGAATGAAGGGATTGAGGTTGTCCGCGGAAGCCGGCTTGCAGACGTACTCGCCCCGCATCGTCTGAACTTTGTTAACTACATCACGATTGAGCTCTCCGGTCAGAACGAGCACGGGCAGACCCCCGTGGGTTTCCCGGATCTCCGCGAGCAGGTCCAAGCCGTATCCGTCGGGCAGAATCAGGTCCAAAACGACGCCGGTCCACTCGGCCTGGTTCTCCAGCTTGTCGCGCGCTGCCTGCATGCTGTGCACGACCTCCACAGGACCGTGGCGCCCGAATGTACGAGCAAGGGTCCGAGCCAATGTCGGCTCGTCCTCGACGATGAGAAACCCTCCCGGCATGCGGCGTAAGCTAACCTAGTTGACCCCTCCGGTGGTACGGATTCCCGTTGGGAGCGGTGGTTTTTGAACCCTTATCTGCCTCAGAAAGGGAGGTCCGTGCTGGAATGCTCAATGATTTCTGATGTTTCTCGGAGTAGGCCGAGCGGGTGAGCCATCGAAGGCCGTCACAGCCGGCAGGGCGAGAATTGGCAGTGACTTGACGCGAGGCGTCGGCGCCCCTTGAATGAGCCCGGAACATGTACGCAGTTGTGATCACCGACGAGGGGGGCGCACGGCGGAAGCTCGATTTTCCGAAGCCGGAGCTGACGGTTGGGCGTGTCCAAGGCAACGACATCGTCTTGTCGAAACGCAACGTGTCCAAGCAGCATGCACGCTTGACTCTAAAGGGCGAGCAAGCGGTCGTGGTCGACCTCAACAGCACCAACGGGACCTGGGTCAACGGGCGTAAGATCTCCTCGCCGCAGTCATTGAAGCGCGGCGACAAGATCTACATCGCGGACTTCATCATCACGCTCGAACAGCCGAGCGCGGACTCCGAACGTGCGAGCTCCGCGCCGCGTGTTTCAGAGCCTCCACCGCTGCCGGCCAAGCAGTCGATACCAACCCACAGTACGATGCCGCCCCAGAGTTCGATGCCGGCCCGGCGTCCGATGAGCCCGCGTCGCTCGATCGCAGCAGACTCGAGAACGCCAGCAGGGCCCACCGATGTGCGAGGCACCAGTCTGCCGCCTCGCATCGAACGCAGAGAGACCGGTGAAGCCCGGTTGCCTGCAAGAACCGAGACCCAGACTCCGATAGCCGACCCGCTCGGAGCGCTGATGAGCCGCCTCGCCGGGCGCATGGACATCGACAATGTCGATTCTGCGGCGATGAAAAACCAGGAGCGCTGGTCTGCGGCGCGCGCCGCGATTGCCGAAACGTTTCTCTCCATGCAGACCGATGGCTCGGTGAATGCCGACGTCGACATGCGCCAGGTCGCGCACATTGCTCTGCACGAAGCGGTTGGCTTGGGCGCGCTCGACGACGTTCTGTCCGACGAATCGGTACGCACGGTGGTCGTGAAGGGTCCCTCCCACATATTCGTCGACAGGGGCGAAGGGCTAGACGCAGCATCGTTGAAGTTCTCGTCCGAAGGCGCGCTGCACCGGGTGGCGCGACGTCTCGCCGCCGGGAGCGGACAAACACTCGAAGCGCAGCCCGTCCTTCATGGACGACTCTCGTTCGGTCCTAGACTGACGATCATGCAGTCGCCCCTGGTGGTGAAAGGCCCTGTGATCGAGCTTCGCATCGGAAGCACCAAGTCGCTCGAGCAACTGGCGGAGGCCGGCTGGATGAGCGGTGATGCCGCCACGTACTTGGCGAAGGCGGTGGCGGAGTGCCGCAACATCGTCGTCGCGGGGCCTCGCGGCTCTGGCGTCGCCGAGGTGATGTCTGCGCTGGCCCGAGAGCTGCCGGAGACCGAAAACACGGTCGTGATCGAGGCGGTTCCCGATCTCGACATCGATCGGGACCGGATGGTCTCGCTGATCGCGACCGACTCGGGTATCTCGCTCGGCGAAGCGATCCAGCACGGAACGCGGCTCGAAGCGGAGCACCTCGTGCTCAACGACCTCTCAGGGGCCGACACCATGACGGCCCTGGTGGCTGTGCTCGGACGCGAGCCTGGTCACCTCCTCGGGGTACACAGCTGGAGCACAAAGGACGCAATCGAAGGCCTCTTGCTCGCGGCAGGATGCGGCGGCGCGGAGCGGGCATGCGTCGCACAGCTGGTGGGTGGTGCGGTCGACCTCGTCGTCGCGGTGCAGCGCGGGCCGGAGGGTCGGCGCGTGAGCGGGATCCTCGAAATCCAAGGCCACGAAGCCGGCGACGTCAGCTTTCAGTCCGTCCCGTTCTGAATCGCGCGGTCAGGCGCCCTTGCTCATCACGGCAACCGGCGTCGCGCTGATACCGGGCGCTGGATACGCCGGCCGCGCGAAGTAGTAGCCCTGGCCGAAGTGGGCGCCGCAGTCGACGGCGACCTTCATCTCGGTTTCCTGCTCGATTCCCTCGGCCACCACGCGCGCGCCGAGCTCGTGGCAAAGCCGCACGAGGTGGCGAACCAAGACCTGCGCACGGCGGTCGTCCGCGAGATCGGCAATCAGCGTTCGATCGAGCTTCACAATCTCGGGGTTGAGGTCGACGATGTATTTCAGGTTCGAGTAGCCGGCGCCGAGGTCATCGACTGCAAGCGACACGCCCTTGCCACGAATCTCGCGCAGAACGCTGTGGCAGTACTCGAAGTGAGTCAGCGGGACCGACTCGGTCACCTCGAGATAGACCGGTTGGTCGTGGGTGAAGATCGGGTCGTCGGGCTGGACGAGCCACGACTCGTCGAACTCATTGGGGTGCACGTTGAGGAACAGTGGCTTCTCGGGGCTGTGAGCCGTGGCAATGTCACGGATCGCGCGGCCAAGCGCCCCAACGTACCCGGACTTGATCGCTTCATCGAAGAGCTGCGGTGGGTTGATCCAGTGTGGCGAATCGCTTCGAACCAGGGCTTCGTACGCGAATGGCTCCATCGTCTCCAGGGAGACGATCGGCTGGTAGACGACGCTGAGATCGCCACGCGCGAGTACACCGGGGAGGCCGCGGGGGCTGCGGACACGGGGAGCCCCCGATCCTCGTCGCCGAACGGTCTCGAGCCAGTTTCCGAAGTTCAGCACAAATTCCCCAACACGGTAAGTTTACAATATTACAACCGTGAATAGATACCCCTATTTAGGGATTCCTAGCGCTCATCATGGCGCTCTGGTATGCCCGGCAGCAATGAGTCGCGCAGTATCGATCGGCCCCACGCAACAAAGCCCCATCGGAACTACCCTAGAACGGCACCTGCTCGACCGCCAGCGCCGCATGCCTCAAGCGACGGGCGATTTCACCGGTCTTTTCCAACAGATCAGCTTGGCGTCCAAAATCATAGGCAGCCGGGTCAGCAAAGCGGGGCTGTCAGGCATCCTCGGACGCACCGGAACGACGAATGTCCAGGGGGAACAGGTCCAAAAGCTCGACGACTTCGCCAACACCACGATCGTGAACACCGTCGAGGCGGGAGGACATGTCTGCGTGATGGGAAGCGAGGAGGTCGAAGGGCCAATCCAAATCCCGCCGCAGTACCCGCAGGGCAAGTACGTGCTGCAGTTCGACCCCCTCGACGGATCGGGCAACATCGACATCAACGCATCGATCGGAACTATCTTTTCGATTCACCGACGGCTTACGCCGGATGGTACGCCCGGGACGCTGCAAGACTTGCTGCAGCCAGGCAGCGACATCGTGGCGGCAGGCTACGTGGTGTACGGCTCGTCCAACATGATGGTGTACTCCACCGGCGATCAAGTCGATGGATTCACCTATGACCCGGGAGTCGGCGAATTCTTCTTGTCGCATCCGAACATTCGAATCCCTCAGCGCGGTGCCATTTACTCGATCAACGAAGGCAACTACCACGGTTGGGCTGAGGGCATTCAGCAGTGGGTTGACTGGATCAAGACGCCCTCCGAGAACAAGAAAGCGTACCGGCTGCGGTACATCGGTGCGATGGTTGCTGACCTGCACAGGACGCTGCTGCGCGGAGGCATCTTCGTCTACCCGGCGGACACGAAGAACCAGCGGGGCAAGCTCCGTCTGCTTTACGAAGCCTCACCCATGGCGTTCCTCGTCGAGGCGGCCGGCGGCAGTGCCTCCGACGGCCACAGAAGGATCCTCACGATCGAGCCAAAGGAGCTCCATGAGCGGACGCCCGTATTCATGGGTAGCCCCGACGACGTGGCAGACGCGCTTCGATTCGCGGGCGCGTGAGCCGGTCTAGAGCTTCGGCATCATCTGAAACGGCACCGAGGTCCGCACGCACCCGTCGCTCGGCTTCGGGAACTTCCACGTCCTGGCGACGCGCTTCACGCAGGCATACACCTGGCGGTCTCTCAGCGTGCCGTCCACCGAGACTGCCCTCACCGAGCCATGCGCACCGATGGTGAGCAGAACGGTCATCGAGCCTTGGAGCAGGTTGTTGTCCTTGAGCCCCCGCTCGTAGCAGGTTTGCACTTGCTTGCTCGGTTGGCCCTTGAGGACGGCCGTGAGCTCCCCGGCGTCCAGGTTGCCGCGGCAGACCCAATCCTCGGGCCGGGTCTGCGAGGAACGGCCGGGCTTGGAAGGCGGAGGGGCCTCATCGGCGTCCTCGAGCCCGGCATCTTCGTCCGGGATCTCGATCTCCGCGGCGAACTGTGCCCGCGTAGGCGCTTCGGCGACAGGCTCGGCGGCCTCGGCCTGGGGGGGTGGATCGTCGGTTTTGAAGAAGAACCAAACCCCGCCGGCAGCGAGGAGGAGGAGCAAGGCAATAAGGCCGTACTTGCCATCGTTCTTCTGCAGCGGCGGTAGACTCGAGCCTGGGGTCACGGGCCGGAGTGTAGAATCCTCTGCAGATCAAGCCAACTCCCGAGCCACTCGGGGCTCGAAAAACCGCAGTTTGCCGGGAGCCAACCTCTCCTCTATGGTTCCGCCTCTTTAACCGGCAAATTGGCGATGATTGACAAGTTCAAAGGCTTCTTTCTAGTTCTACTCGTGGTGCTGCTTTCGGCGGTGTTTGCCCTCCAATTCGGAGGTGGTCAGGCCGAAGGATGCGCAGCGGGGGGCAGCACATATCTCGCGCGCGTGTATGACCAGACGCTGAGCAAGGGCGACTTCGAGGCGGCTTACGCGGTCGCCAACTTCGGGAGGCTGCCCGAAGAGACGCAACGGTCGATGCGACTGCCCGAGTTGGTGCTCGATGGATTGATCAACCGCACCCTACTTGCACGCGAAGCGCGTCGGGTCGGGTTCGACGTCAGCCAAGAAGAGGTCATGACGCGCTTCGTCAACGAGGGCGTCATTCTCCTGTCGCTCGGAGTCGGAGCGCCGCCGATGCTTCCTCAAGGGGAGATTCCGGTTTCGTTCACCGACAAGGAGGGCGCCTTCAACAAGGACCTCGCCGAACGCTACATCCAGAACGGCCTTCGTCGCAGCGTCGGCGAGTTTGCCGACGCACAGGTGGACGAGTACTTGGCTGCGCAGATGCGCGAGCTCGTGGCCTCGACGGTCAACGTCAGCGAAGCCGAGATCTGGGACGACTACGTCCGCGAGAACGACAACGCAAGGATCAGTTACGTCCGCTTCTCGCCGGCCTATTACATCAGGCAGAAGCCGGATACGTCGGAGGCTGCGCTCGCAGCGTGGATCGAAAACAACGAGGACCGTCTCGCGGCGGAGTACGAGACCAACAAGCACCGCTACACCAACCTCGAGAAGCAAGTCCGTGCGCGCCACATTCTCGTCAAGGCGGGCAGCTACGCGACCGACGAACAGAAGGCCGAGGCCAAGAAACAAGCCGTCACGTTGCAGAAGCGCGCGGCCAAGGGCGAGGATTTCGCCGCGCTCGCCAGCAAGCACAGCGGCGACCAAATCACGGCGAAAAACGGCGGAGATATCGGTTTTCTCAAAAAAGGCACGATGCCCGAATCATTTGATGGGGCTCTGTTCTCGATGGAGGTGGACGAGATTTCCGCGGTCGTGGAGACTTCATATGGGTTCCACGTCATCCAAGTCCTCGCGATTCGCGAAGGCGATGTGCCGGTCGACGAGGCCAAGCGCGAGCTCGCGGAGAGCCTGTACCGGGCAGACTGGCTCGAAGCCCGTGCGCGCAAGGCGGCTGCAGACACGCTCGCCTCCTGGCGGCGAAGCAACGATGACGACGCCGTCGCCCAGAGTTTAACCGCCGCGGCCAAGCAGCAGGGTAGCGAGTCCGCACTCACACCCAGCCTCGAGGAGACTACAGAGTTTGGGCGCTCCGACACGCCCGTGCCGGGCCTGTCGACGACCGCACTACTGGACGCCGTGTTCGCGTTGCCCGAGGGGGAGGCTTTCCCCACCGGCCCCGTCAGGCTCGGACGCGAATGGCTGATCTTCCGGCTCATCGACCGGCAGCGTCCGGACGAAGCGGCTTTCACCGATGCGGTTCGAGAGTCGACCCGAGACGTTCTGCAGACGCTCAAGAAGAAAGAGACGGTCGATCTCTACATTCAGCGGCTTCGCGCGAAGGCAACGTCAGACAAAGCTCTTCGCGTCAACGCGCTCTCCAACGAGGATGGCCGTAGTTAACGGGGTGAGCCTTAGCGAGCTGCCCACCGAGTCGTTGACGCTCGGCAACAGCCTGCGGGTGCGCCTCATTCCGTTGCCCCACCTGCAATCAGCGACCGTGTCGTTCTTCGTCCGGGTCGGCTCTCGCTACGAAACCGCTCAGACCAACGGCTTGAGCCACTTTCTCGAGCATATGCTGTATCGCGGCACCGAGACGCACCCTGCGGCGCACGAGCTCAACCTCGCGATCGAGCGACTTGGCGGAACTCTCGATGCCACCACGCACGTGGACTTCACGAGCTACGAGCTCACGCTTCCGAGCGAGACGATCGCCAAAGGCGCCGAGCTGCTCGCCGAGGTCTTACGTGAGCCGCTGTTGACGGAGCTCAGTACGGAGAAGCAGATCATTCGGGAAGAAATTCTCGAAGAGCTGAACGAAGAAGGTCAGCAGATCGACATCGACAACGTGTCGCGGGAACTGCTCTACCCGGGTCACCCGCTCGGATTCTCCATCGCCGGCCCGCTCGCCAACTTGGATCGGTTCGAGCGTACTGATTTGAGGAGGCATCACACCGATCACTACGCGGCTCGCAACTCGGTGATCTGCGTGGCGGGCGCGTTCGACCCGCGCGAGCTCGGTGACACGATTCACTCGCACTTCGACGGGATGCAGGTCGGCGACGCAATCCAGCCCAGCATGGCGCCTCGCGACGTAGCGCCGGCTCGCTTCTCCTACGTACACGAGCATGGGAGCCAGACCGATGTGCGACTCTCGTTTCATACCCCCGGAATCCTGAGCCCGGAGGCGCCGATCCTGCTGTTGCTAGCGCGTGTCCTCGATGACGGGTTGAGCACACGGGTTCATCAAACGATCTGCGAAGAGCGAGGATTGGCGTATGAGGCTTTCGCGGGCAACGACACCTTCGAGGACTGCGGCGTGTTCGACTTTGGAGCTTCGGTGGAACACAAAAAGGCACCCGTCCTCATCGAAACCGTGTTCGAGCTCATCGAAGAGCTACGGCGGGACCCGCCCACCGAGGATGAGGTAGAAAAGGCGAAAAGGCGCTATTTGTGGGATCTCCGCACTGTTCGCGATGACCCCGAGGCCACCGCTCATTTCGTGGGAAGCAGCGCGTTGTTCGGTATTGCGGAGCAACTCGGAGCGATGGCGGCCGAGGTGGCGCAAGTCACACCTGCCGACATCCAACGAACCGTGCAGGATTCCCTCGACCGCAAGAACGCCTACCTAACGTGCGTGGGCGTGTTGGATAACGGGTTGCTCTCGGATATGCGTGGCCTGGTCGGGGCTTAGTCGTCGAGGTTTACCCAGCGCGCGTCGCCATCGCGTCCCCGCTCCTTCTTCCAGAGCGGGACGGTCTCTTTGATCCGATCGATCGCCTTGCGACAGGCCGCAAACGCGTCTTCTCGATGAGCCGCACTCGCCGCCACGCAGACCGCAACGTCACCGATGTCGAGCGCGCCAACCCGATGGACCGCCGCAATCCGAACGCCCGGGTGCTCGGCGACGACGCCTTCGAGCACACGATTCATTTCTTGTTGAGCAAGGGTCTCGTGGGCTTCGTAGTCGAGCCCGGAGACCTCTTTCCCATCGGCGTGGTCACGGACGACCCCATGGAAAATACAAATGCCACCCGCTCCCGGGTGCTCGACCGTTTTGCGAACTTCATCGAGCGAGATTTCCTGCTCGACGACCCTACAAGAAACGCTAGGCGATCCGCCGGCCACGGGCGGCAATACATCGACACGATCGCCATCGTGAAGCGGGTGCGCCGTGTCGACAAACTCACCATTCACCGCCAATCGCATGCGCCCTAGGAGCGCCCCGAGCGAAGGGAAGCGATCGATGACTGCACTGCGCAACTCGATCTGCTCAACGCTTTCGGGCGCGAACTCGAACGTCGAGCTCCGGCACCCAGCGAGCTCCTTCGCGGCCGCGTAATAGTGAACGGTCACTTTCATGAGACGGGACCCTAGCAGGCATCGAAATGAGGGCAGCCGGGCCTGGCGTGATAGGGTTCATCACTCGTGAGTGAGTCGGGACTCAAGCTTATTGCGTGGTTGGTCGCGGCGGGTGTGACAGGCGCGACGCTGGCGGTTCCGCAGCCGGTAGACCCCTGGGAGATGCCGAGCCTAGTCCTCGACCGCGCGGCGACCTCCGATGCAATCAAGCTCGATCAGACGCTCGCCGGCGAGGTACTCGAGACATCGGAGGCGCAGACGCTTCGGACGCTGTTCCTCGACCATGGTCGAGCGGAGGCGAATCCCCCGTACGAGCGACTCGAGTTCGACGAGCGGCAGACAGCGATCTACCGTGCAAACGAAGCGCTCTTCGAGAAGCATGGTGCCGCTGCACTCGGGGCAATGAGAGCGAGTGCCGTCGACGAATTCATGCGCGTGTTGGGCGACGGCTTGCATGAAGGGCAGGACGACTACGAGACGGGCGTGCTCGGTGGCATTCGCGCGGTCCTCGAGCGGTACGGCGCAACGCGCGATGGCGTGCTCGTCGCGCCGCCCCTGACCGCGCGCGTGTTCTACAAGGCGCGCTGGAACTCGATTCACCGGCGAGCATTCGTCGAGGGTTTCGCCCCAGTCGAGCTCCAAGCCTACTGGGGCTGGCTGGCACTGCATGGCTGGGGTAAAGCCCTCGACGAACGCGAGGACGCGCTGGTGGCATTTCGTGACGCCGGCGGATTTGGTACGCAGGAGGCCGCGGCGCTTTTTGATTTGCTGGCAGGTCGCCCGGACCGGTCGGCGAGGTCGCTAGAGGCGCTTTACGAGGCAACGGGTGAGCTTCGCTTACGCAACCTTGCGCTTGGCGCTCTGCACGCCGCCCTTTTACCCGTGAGCGGGCCATGATACGAGGCACTAAGTGGACATGGAGCGGAAAGATTCGAGTCTGATGTGAAGGTCGACCTCAAGAAGAGCCTCTTCATACTTCCCAACCTCTTCACGCTCTCGAGCGTGTTGTGTGGGTACTACGCGATCTTGATCCTCTCGGGTCAGCCGACGGGCGATGATTTCTACCGCTCCGCGATCCTCATCGTCTTCGCGCTATTCTTCGACGGAATCGACGGGCGGGTTGCCCGCCTGACCAAGACGCAGTCGGCGATCGGGGTTCAGCTCGACTCTCTCGCCGACATGATCTCTTTTGGGGTCGCGCCGGCTGTCCTCGTCTACCGCTGGTCACTCACCGAACTCGGCACCGGCGGCATGCTGGTTGGCTTCGTGTTCGTCGCGACGGGCGCAATCCGGCTCGCGCGCTTCAACGTCGCTTCCACAGGGGACGACGGCCAGCCACATGCCCCCGCAAAGTACACGCAAGGGCTGCCAATACCAGCCGCCGCCGGCATCTTGATCTCGATTGTGGTTGCGAACCACCTCACCGGGAGGCTGCCGTTTACCCCGATTCTGATCTCCGTTCTCGTGGTCACGCTCTCGGTCTTCATGGTGAGCGCGATGCCCTTCCGCTCCTTCAAAGACCTGAAGCTCAACTGGAGAACGGTGGCATTCATCTCGGTGACAATCTGCGTGACGGTGTGGATTGCTCTGAAGGTTCATCCGTCGATGGCGCTCGTTTGGTTGCTCGCGGCCTACGTGGTCATTGGCATCGTCGAGAGCCTGATCGCATTGACGCACAAGGCACGCGCCGGGATCGACAAAGCCAGCGGACGTTCAACCTAGCCCCGATCCGGGCTAGTCCTCGTCTTCAGTCCTCGTCTTCAGTCCTCGTCTTCAAGGCCGGGGTTCTCGTACACCGAGATGATCGGAACGCCGTCGTAACGGAGCACGAACACCGGCTGCACGCTCCCGTAGGCGACCCAGGCCTGATAGTCGACCTCGTTGAAGTGTGCCTCGTGGTGCACGAGAACGAGATTCGCTGTGCTCATTGACGGGGCGGACCGAATGTTCGACGGGATCAGCCCGTCGCGCTGCATCATCGCCCACGCGCCGACGGTGGTGTCGCATATCCATACGGACCCTCCGTCGGGAAGCTTCGAGGTGATCCACTTCGCGAGGCTTCCTGAGGTAAAGCCCCAAAACTGCCGATTCATCCCAAGATCGGCTGCGCCGGGGACCCCTCCCGCCACGGGCGTGTAGTGCGACAAACCGAACGGGTGACTATGAACGGTTTGCGCAACCCCCGGCAAGAGGCACAGCGCTGTGAATACCCATGAAGGCCATCGAAGGCCCGTCCACGCTTCGAGCTCGGCACGGTCCGAGAGCGCCACGAGACCCCAACCCGCGAACAGCGCCAAGAAGGGATAAGCGGCGAGCCAGTGCTTCGTCCCGCCAAAGATCGGCGATGACGGGAGCGCGATGGCGAAGAGCGGCGCGAGCATGCACCCAAGCCAGAGCACCTCGGTTCTACGGCCCGTCGCATCGCCCGGCTTGATTCGTGACGAAGGCCGCAACCCTTCGCGCTGGTGGTAGAGGCCCAGCAGCGAAAGGACGAGCACCGTCAGCGACACGGTAAATAGGGTCATTACGAACGGTACCGAGATCGGCAACGGCGCCTCGAAGTAGCTCACGCCCAGGTATTCGTAGGTGTAGTGAACGTGTCGAAGGTGGAACGTCACATAGCCAAGCAAGCGGCTCCAGGTGTCGTGCCAGAGCCACGGCCAAGTCGCGATCAGCACCAAGGGGCCGAGGATCAGCATCGACGGAAGCCACGCGATCGAGGAACGCTCCATGCGTTCCGCGCGCTCTTCGTCCAGGCGGATCCAAAGGAAGTGGATCAGAAAGATCCCTGGCAACATCCAGCTGTTGTGTTTCGTTGCCAGAGCAAGGCCGAACGCCAAGCCAACGAAGGGGATCCACCTGCGGTCTGCCAGTGCGCGCCAGTACGTATACGCGGTCAGGGTGACGAAGAACGTGATCGGGATGTCGAAGCACGCGAGATGACTGTGATAGAAGACGCGCGGCATGAGGGCGAAGGCCAGTGCCGCAAAGAGCGCACCCTGGCGGCGCATGACCGAAGCGCCCCACGCGTAGATTAGCCAAAGCAGCAAGCCTGAGGTGAGCATGCCGGGAAACCGGAAGGCGAGTGATTCGCTAGGGAACAGCCCCAAGTGCTTGTGCGCCAGCCAGCTCCACGCAAAGCCGAGCTTCATCCAGGCCGGGTGCTCCCAGTTGTACGCCCAGGCCCGATCGATGCTCTGACTCGTGAACGCCACGCTCGGATCGCTGAAGAGCTGGGATATCCAGCTCGCATAGCTCTTGGCCGCGTGAACGTAAAAACTCTCATCGCGCGACATCGCCAGGTCCGGCGCGGTGGCAACCAGGAGCAGGACGTACGCAATACACAATCCCGCCCCGATGAGATGATCGCGCCCCTTCAAGGCCCTCGCGTCAATCATGGCGTCCGCCGACGTGATGCATTGGACACGGCGCTGCGCGCCCGTTGTGTGGATGCGGACCAGCAGAAAAGGCGCGCGCTGGGGTCATCGGCCGTGGTTTCGAAACGGACTTCGGCGAGGTCGAGGTCGAGCGCTGAGGTGTCGATGTCGATGCCCGACCAACCGTCACCGTCGTGATGCACGAGCTCTCCCGCCAGCTGGTCGTCGATCCACACGCGCAGGGTGACCGGGCCGAGTATTCGTCGGCGTTCGCTGTTGTAGTCGATGCCTCCGCGAACGATGAGACGTTCTCCCATCGTCGCCTCGGGGAATGTCACGCGGACTGGATCGGGGCCAGCGGGATGCTGCCAGATGCAGCGTCTTGGCTGCAGCTCGAGGTCGTTCAGGACAGTCGCCCCGACCCACAGCCACGGGCGACGCGGATCGCAGACGAACCTCTGCCCGGGTGTCATGGGACCGTGGCCGAGACCTCCGCGCGAGGGGCGCGCGGTCTTCCACGGGCAGGCCTGTGATCCTTCCCTGGCGTCGAGCTCGACGTCCGCGTGCTCGATGTTCTCGACGAAGTCGTAGAGCACCTCGTCGGTCGACACGAGCCACATACGAACGCGGACACCATCGAAGTGTTCTTCGAGTGCCGGCGGCTCGTCGCGTGTCGTCGCGCCGCGAATGCCGACCTCCCAGACCCGCTCGATGCCCGCGAGATCGCTGAGAGCAGCCATGCGCAAGGACACGAGGTCCCCGAGGTAACTGCGAACGATGGGATCAACCCATGGTGGAGCCGCAACGATTCTGTCCGTCGGCTCGTAACGCGCGCGGACGAAGGCCGATGCCGCCTCCCACGACTCGTCGCTAGGGATC
>QMMB01000014.1 GCA_003647035.1 Deltaproteobacteria bacterium
CGGTCACCAAGAGCGTCGAGATATGGGGGCCGCGCGACGCGGTGATGCGTTCGGCGGGCGAGGGAACTACGAGCGAGCTCGAGACGAACGGTGCTGCGCTCACCGGCCTGACCGTCGATGGAAGCGGCGGCCGCTTCGATACCTTGGATGCCGCGGTGCACGTCGTAGCGGATGATATTCGAGTAGAGGGCGTGCGCGTGCAGAACGCGGCGTTCGGGGTATTGGTCGAGAAGGCCAATCGCGCGAGGATTCTCAACAACGTCGTACAGGGCCCTGACGAGGGGCCGCTCGGTCTCCGAGGTGACGGGATTCGTCTATGGGAGACCCGGGACTCGAAGGTTTGGGACAACCAGGTCATCGGATGCCGCGACATGGTCGTCTGGTACTCGAGCAACAACGAGCTCCTCAGGAACACGGTCGTTCGAAGCCGGTACGGCACTCACTTCATGTACAGCCATGGCAACCGCGTGGAGGGGAACCGATACATCGACAATGTGGTCGGCATTTTCATCATGTACAGCCGCAATTTGGTGCTCCACAATAACCTTTTGGCCCGCTCATCGGGTGCTGGGGGAATGGGCCTCGGCATCAAAGAGTCGGGCAACTTGACGGTCACCGACAACGCCTTCATCGCGAACACGAAAGGCGTCTACATGGACACCGCGCCGCTCGAGCCCGACGATTTCAACACCTTCGAGAACAACGCATTCTTCCACTCGGACGTCGCGGTCCTCATGCACTCGAGCGCACGGCGAAACGCATTTCTAGGCAACCAGTTCGTGAGCAATCATTCTCAGCTTCAGGTCGAAGGAGGCGGCAACGCCCTCGAGGTCGAGTGGATCGGCAACTCGTTCGACGACTACGCGGGCTACGACATGGATGGTGATGGGTTCGGCGATATCCCCTACGAGCTCCGCCGGCTGAGCAGCCAGCTCGAGAGCACGTATCCTCAGCTGCAGTTCTTCCGAGGGGCGATCACGCTCGAGCTTCTCGATGCGATCAGCTCTTTGTTTCCGATGGTCGAACCACAGACCACCCTGATAGACACTCGCCCCGCGATGCGTACGGCAAGCTGGAAGGCTGTCGATGCGCGTTGAGGGCAGAGCGGTTCGGAAGCGGTTTGGACGTGTCGATGCCCTTCGCGGCGTCGACTTCACGAGTTCGACCGGCGGGAGGGTGGGGCGCATCGGCCCAAATGCTTCCGGCCAGTCGACCCTGATCCGCATCATACTGCGTCTCCTTCGAAGCGAGGGAGAGCTCTTGCTCGACGGCGAGAAGGAGCGCCGAATGGAGCTGGCCGACCGCATTGCGTACGTCCCGCAGATCGCACCGAAGTTCAGCGCCTCAGTTGGCGAGGTGATCCGAGCGATCACCCGTGTTCGCGAAATGTCGCCGGATACGGTGGTGGCGTGCGGTAAGGACGTCGGGATCGACCTGCTCGCGGTCGAGCGCCAGGCCTTTTGCAACCTGTCGGGTGGTGCGAAGCAAAAGACGTTGCTCTCGATCGCCCTGGCGAGCCAGGCATCGCTTTACGTGCTCGATGAGCCTACCGCGAGCCTCGATACGCAGTCCCGCAGGGACCTGTTCCACTTGCTTTCCGAGCGAACGCAGGACGCGACGCTGATCCTTTGCTCGCACAGGCTCGAAGAGATCCGCACCCTCGTGGACCGGGTGATGGTGCTCGAGGAGGGGCGGCTCGCGTACTTCGGCCCGACCGAAGACTATCTGGACCGAATGACGCTGAGCACAATTGAGGTCCAGATGAAGAACGGCGTCGATGATGCTGTGCTTGCACGGCTGGGGTTCCAGTCAGGGGTTGCGGGATGGTGGAGCCGCACCGCGACGCGCTCCGAGAAGCTCGAGCTCGTTGCGCAGATCTCCCACGACCTCGAAGGTCAGATCGTAAACTTACTCGTGCGTGATGCCGATGCCGTGCAACTCGATGAGCAAGGAGGCGGGGACGATGCCCATCAAGATGATTAAGGGCGCCCTGCTGGTGGTCGCACTCGTCGTGGTCGTCGTCGCCTTCGTCCGACTCAACCAGGTGACGCTTCCTGAAGGTGCCGTGCCGGTCGTGTGGGACGGCGAGGTGTGCCAGCACTGCAAAATGCACGTTGGGGACCCACGGTTCGCTGCCCAAGTTCAGACCACCTCGGGTGATATCCTGAATTTCGACGATCCTGGCTGTCTTTTCGACTATCTCGAGTCGCACGACGTCTCCGCACATGCAGTCTACTTCCGCAACTACGACGACGACGGTTGGCTTGCCGAGTTCGAAGTGGGCTTTCTTCCCGTCGAAGATTCTCCCATGGGATATGGAATCCGTGCCGTCTCGAAGGAGACGCCCGAAGTCCAGGACATCGACTGGGCCAAAAGCCAAGTGCGCGCCCGGCCTCACAACCAGCACGGAGGGTCATGAGTCGCCAGCTGCGGTCCTATTGGGCGGTCGCCCGGCTCGATTTCGCGGAGGTCCTTCGTTCGCGGTGGCTGCTGTTTTGCGTCGTCGTGTACACCGTGCTCGCTGGGGTGTTCCTGATGGTTGGGATGCGCGAGTCGACCGTCTTCGGGTTTACCGGCACGGGCAGGGTGCTGGTGTCGTACGTGCACGCGCTGCTCGTGCTCCTGCCGTTGATGGCTTTGGTCGCGACCGGTCAGGTCGTCAACAAGTCCCGCGAGGACGGCACACTGGAGATCCTGTTCAGTCAGCCGATTTCCCGCGGCGCTTACTTCAGCGCGATTTCGAGCATCCGGTTTTTAGTGTTGTTGGCGCCGCTTGCCGTGTTGATGGTGGCTGTCGGCCTCTTCGGCCGTATTGCGTTCGGCCAGCAAGTCGCATGGAGTTTCATTGGGCACTGCATCGTGCTTTGCGCCATCCTGATTTGGTCGTTCTCGGGGCTCGGTCTGTGGGTGTCTACCACGGTGCAGAACTCGGCCCGCGCAACGATGTACTTGCTGCTGATTTGGGTGGCCGGCATTGCGTTCATGGACTTCGCGCTGGCCGGGATGATGTTGCAATGGCGCCTGGAGCCGAGGGTCGTGTTTGCGGTGGCGGCGCTCAACCCAGTCCAGAGCGTTCGCATGGCGCTATTGTCGTCCGCGGATCCCGAGCTCAGCGTGCTCGGTCCCGTCGGTTTTTACATGGCTAACCGAATCGGCAGTACCGGACTCTACGTGTGGGGTGTGGCTTGGCCGATGGTGCTCGGGACACTCGCGTGGATGAGCGGACTTTGGAAGCTGCGTCGGGGAGACGTCGTTTAGGAAGTGAAGGCCTAAGAGGAGGCGAAATGTCAAAGGCAATGGACGCATTCTATCGATTTTTGGACGAACCAATCTTTCCGTGGGCACGCGTCTCGCTCGCTCTCCTCACGATCTTCGTGGGGCTGAGTTTCACAGCCCCGATGTGGCACATCAACATGCAGGCGCCGCAGTATCCAGAAGGGCTCGACCTCTATATCTACTCGTACAAGGTGGATGGCGGTAACGACGGCAACGACGTGCAGGAGATCAACACGCTGAACCACTACATCGGGATGGCGCCGCTCGACCGCACTTCGCTCACGGACCTCGACTGGATTCCGTTCCTTTTCGCCGCCATGATCATCTTCGCGTTGCGAACAGCCGTCATAGGGAAGGTCAGTACCATGATCGACCTGCTAGTCATGACGACCTACGCGGGCATCTTTGGGTTCGGGCGACTGGCTTACAAGCTCTATACCTTCGGGCACGACCTCGATCCAAGGGCCCCAATCGACGTGGAGCCATTCATGCCAGTCATGTGGGGCCAGAAACAGATCGCCAATTTCCTGACCGCAGCCAATCCCGGTCTAGGGACGGTCTACGTCGCGATTTTCGCGACCGGACTCACGCTCTTGCTCCTGGCCCATCTTTTCATCGGGCGGCGGGAGCACGTGGCGGCGCAGGGAGCCGCCGCGTCAAGCTAGGTCACGCAGTGCGTGAAACCAGGAGAAGATGCCGATTGCTGGAGTCTCGCGCCACCGCCTGACACACTGAGAATCCGTCCTGATGGAAACCGATCTGCATACGTACGTGGTCTCCGACATGCACCTGTCGGAGGCGGAAGAGCCAGACCCGCGGCGACCGATGTGGATGGCGTACAAACGCCGCGAGTTCTTCATCGACGAGGAGTTCGCCGCGTTTCTCGAGCACATCGTGCAGAAGGCCACCGGGCCGGTCGAACTGCTGCTCAATGGTGATATTTTCGACTTCGACAACGTCACCACCGTGCCGACCAACGACCATCCAGTCGAATGGCTGGAACGTTCGCGCGGCTTGGGAAGCGAAGAGTGGAAGAGCCAGTTCAAGATGCAGCGCATCATCGAGGACCACCCTCGCTGGTTCGAGGCGTTGGGTCTCTTCATCGCGAGGGGTCACCGGGCGGTCTTCATAGTCGGCAACCACGACGTCGAGATCTACTGGCCTTCCGTGCAACGAATGATCTGCGATGCGATCGGCGCCCCGTTCCCATCAAACATCGGTGAGGAGGAGGAGGACGACCCCGTCGTGTTCTGCAATTGGTTCTATCTGAGCGGCGGGGACACGTACGTCAGTCACGGCCACCAGTACGACCCGAACTGCGTGGTACGCGACCCCGTCGATCCGCTGATCGAGATCCGCGGGCAGCCTCGGGTGCGCATTCCGTTCGGCGACCTGGCGGCGCGGTACATGCTCAACGGAATGGGGTACTTCAATCCGCACCAGTCCGAGAACTACATCATGAGCGCCACTGCGTACCTGCGGTTCTTCTACCGCTACATGTTGCGGACTCAGCCTCTCCTGATTTGGACGTGGTTGTGGGGGGCGTACGCTACGCTGTTGATTTCGCTCCGCACGCATTGGTGTCACCCAATGCGCGATCCGCTACTCGTTGATGACAAGGTCAGATCGATCGCACTACGTTCGCAGGCGACGCCGTCGATGGTCCGCAAGCTCAATGCTCTTCACGTCCCGTCGGCGACCAACAATCCGTTTCGGATCGCACGGGAGCTTTGGCTCGACCGCGCGGGCTTCTTGTTGGCTGCGCTCTTTCTCGCGTGGCAGGTCGTGCTGCACATCAATATCGCGTGGCCCATCAGCCCCCTGTGGGTGTTCGCGCCAGCTCTAATCTTCATGCTTCCCTATCTCGCGTACGCTTCCTCGGTCCGGCCCACCGTGTTCGTGGCGCCACTGCTCACCGATCGGCTCGCAGAGCTCATCTTCAAGATCACCGGCGCTCGCCGCGTCGTGTTCGGACACACTCATCTGCCCAAGTGCGAACAGGTCGGTCCCATCACCCTCTACAACGGGGGCTTTTGGTCCAAGGCATTCGCGGACCCGGAATGCACGGTCCGCCTGGGCGAGCAGACCTTCGTTTGGATCCGCCCAGCGACGGACGGTTCCGGCCGAATCGCCGATCTCTGTGAGTGGAAGGTGACCGAAGAGAGCCCCGCGCGTTCGCTATGCACCGAGGCGACGAGTGCGGCCAAGTCCCAGCCGGCGCGCAGCCGCCGCGATGGGGGGCGGGGGCGGCTTCAGCGGCAGTGACGGTGGCAGCGTCAGTGGCAGTGCCCAGTGGCAGTGCCAGTCCCCAGTGCCAGTGCCAGCGTTGGTGACACTCAAAATGCGATTCCATTCAGAGCGTGGCGGAGGATCGAGCGATCCGGAGTTGCAAACGCGTCGTAGAACGCGACCACAACGCCGACGGCGGCTTCCAACGGGCTCAGCGTGAAGGACGTGTCGGGCCACTGGATGGCGTTTACGATTTCGTCCACGTTGATTGCGAACTGCGGGTCTCTGGTTTCTGTAGTCATGGTCTTCTGCCTTTCTGATTTAAGCCGCGCTCTTCAGACGCTGGATTGCGTCGATGAAGCTCACGGCGACATTTGTGACGTGCTCGTCGCGGAGGATCCGCTGATGGCCGAGGCCCTCGGTGATGACCAGTTCGGCGTTCGGCCAGGCCTCGGCGATGCCTTGGCCAGAGTCCACGGGAACTTCCTTGTCGTTCCGATCGTGGATGACCAGAAGAGGAACCTGCATCGACGGAGCGATCCGGTTGGCTCGCATACGCTCCATCGTGATTCCGACTCGGCGCTCCACGCGTTCTTTCAGGTGTGTGCGTACCTCAGCGGGAATTCCCACCGCGTCGCTGAAAATCTGTAGAAAGACCCTAGGGTCGGAGGGGGGCGAGATGAACACGGCGCGCTCGAGCTGCAAGCCATCGGAGAGGGCGAGCGTCGTTGCTGCGCCTCCCATCGAGTGCGCGACCACTCCGTAGACGCCACCGAGCTCATCGGAGACCTGCCGAATGCAAGACGCCAACTCGGGAATCGACATGCTGTTGCCCGGCGACTCGCCGTGACCGAACGCATCGAACGCCACCACACGATAGCCGCGGGCCACCAAGGGCTCGACGAAGCTGCCGAGCTGGGTGCCCCGGCCGTTCCATCCATGCACGAGAAGGACGGTCGGCCCGTCGCCCCAACTCCAAGCCTTCATCCCGGCGATCGTCGAGGGCGTCGCCTCTTCGAGCACGTCCCGCTCGCCCGGTCGGGGTCCGTTGCGGCGCGTCTTGAAGAACAGCCGCTCGGCTACCCCCGCGGTGAGACTCGGAGCCACATAGCCTGCAGCAGAGAAGGTGGCTCTCAACCACGCCGGTCCGGAGATGTGAGAACGAACGTTCGTGCTTTTTTTAGGGATGCTCAAAGTGTCGATGGTTTGGGTACTCATGGCGTCTCTCCTTAATGCGACCGCGCGAGCAGTCCCTCGAACATGTCGCGAGCTCGTTGCTCCGCGTCTGGGTCGCCCAACAGACGCCCGGAGTGATGATAGCCAGCGGTGATCGCGCCAAGCTCGAACACAAACTGATCCAGGTCTAGACCCTTACGGAACTCGCCCTCTTCGATCGCGATCTCGGCGGCGCGTCTCAGCGTGTCGGCGAAGTCGCGCTGGGTGTCGACCAAGTAGTCCCGTGCGGGACCGGGGCGGTCGTCCAACTCCGCCGAAACAGCATGGAAAATGCACCCTCCCGGAAGGTCTTCCTCCCATTGCTTTACGGAGGTCTCGAATATCGCTCGAAGGCGCGCCTCGCCGCGCGGCTTCTTGAGCGCTGGAGCGATGACGATGTCGATGAAGCGCTGACGTGCCTGCACCAGAACCTGAAGCTGCAGTTGCTCCTTGGAACGGAAGTGGGCGAAGAGGCCGCTCTTGGACATGCCGGTCGCGCCGGCGAGCGTGCCGATGGTCAGCTTCTCGAGGCCGACCGTGCTGGCAAGTTCGAGTGCCTGGTCGACAATGGCTTGCTTGGTCTCTTCACCTTTGCCCATGCCCTGATAATAGAACGAACGTTCGTATCGTCAACAAGAAAACGCTGAATTCGTCATTCGTCAATGAAATCAGGTACTTCATTTGGCAAAAATCCGTGCCTCGTCTAAACATTTGGCCGAAGACCGCGTCAGACCGACATGACGATGATCCGGCTGCGTGGATGGGAATCCGGAGAGCACTAGATGGATTGGACTAAGCGACGGGTTACTGGGTTGGTCGCGATCGTGCTCGTCGGCGCTGCGGTCGTGTCCTCGTCTTCGGAGGCGCAGGTCACCGACGACCCCAACGACCCGGCCGCGCGCAACTCCCTGACGCTCGAGATTACGGGGATCAAAGAGGCGACGGGCAAGATGGCGTGTGCGCTGTTCTGGCAGAACAAGGGTTTTCCGCGCAAGCATCGCCGCGCGCTTCGACGAACTTGGGTCGACGTCGAAGGCGATACGGTCAAGTGCGTGTTCAGGCGAACGGGCCTAGGCGAGTATGCAGCTTCTGTGTTTCTCGATACGAACCGCGACGGGAAGCTCGATACGAACGCGATCGGTAGTGCCAAGGAGCCATGGGGCGTCTCGCAGAACGCCAAAGCCAAGAGGTTTGGTCCGCCCCTCTACAAGGACGCGAAGTTCAATTATCAGGGCGGACCCGTCACGCTCAAGATCCAGTTGGTGTACTGACGAGCGCTTGTTCGGGAGCTGGAGACGCCGATTGTTCAGCCAGGCGAGAGGCGTTTGAAGTCTTGGCCTGCTCGTGCATGGCCGTCAGGAAACGAAGCGTTCCGTCGAGCATCCGCGAGGTGCGCGGCGACGCGAAAATATCGAACGCGTGCTGAGCGCCTCGGAGCTCCGTGTACATTACTTCAGAGCGCGATGTCTCCCGCAGAGTTTCGACAAAGAGCTGTGCGTCCTCGACGGGCGCCAACGTGTCGCGATCGCCATGCACAATCAGGAAAGGCGGCGCGTCGGCGTGCACTCGATCGAGTGGAGAGGCGCGGTGGAATCTTTCTGGTTCCTTGTCGAAGAATGCCTTCATGACCATCGGCTCGAGCATCCTAGTTCGAAACGTCTCCAGCATCGTGCCCAGACGATTCGTGAAGTCGTACACCGCGTACACCGGCACCGCAGCTTGCACGCTGGTGTCCGCGAGCTCGAAACCCGGTTGATACTCGGGGTCATTTGCCGTGAGCGCCATCATTGCGGTGAGGTGTCCTCCTGCGGAGCCGCCCGTGACAGCCACGAAGTTGGGGTCGATGCCGTACTCGTCCGCGTGCTCACGAATCCACTTGAGGGCGTACTTCAAGTCGATGAGATGTTCGGGCCACGTGGCGGCAGGGCTGAGTCGATAGTTGACGTTGAAGCAAACCCAGCCGTTGGCCGCGAGGTGCCCGATGAGCGGCCAGCCCTGTTCGCGTTTGTCGCCGATGATCCACGCGCCACCGTGAATTTGCATGATCGCCGGGCGATTGGTGCCCGCCTCCTCCGGCATGGCGACATCCAGCCGCAGCTCCTTGCCCGCAACTTCCCGGTAGGGAACGTTGCGGATCACTTTGACGCCAGCTCGGGCGAACCGAAATGGCATGACCAGTCGCGAGAATGGCAGACGTGCGGCATCGGTCGGCTCGGCGAGATCCGCGAGCGCCTCATCAAACGTGTGGTGCGCCGTTCGCCCGTCGTTGAAAAGAAGCAGGAGGCCGAGCCACGAGGCGACCGTAATCCCCAAGCCCACGACCCCAGGCCAAGTAGAGAGGGCCCCAAACTGGACGAACAGGACTGTCACGATCGACTGCCACACGAGGTGATGAATCGCGAGCTCCGCCGTGAGCCATGAGCTGAAGAAGCTCTGCACGAAGAACACCTGGATTCGGCGCACCGGCATGAATGCATTCAGCGTGAACGTCGCGCCAACGAGGCTCGCTCCCAAGAACGCCCACGCCACTACAGTTTCGCTAATCCACATAGACCCTGGCCTTCTAGCACGTTCCGCGATAAGCCGGTCGCCGATGGGCCAGGACGACCTCTCGTACTCTAGAATCACGCACCTGCCGGATCGCCCGATTCAACGCCTTGGGCGGCCCCTCACGGCGTTCATGCACATCGAATCGGCGAGCGGTGTCGTGCTGCTGATCTGCACGGCGATCGCATTGGTCGCCGCGAACTCTCCCTATGCCGAGGCGTACGACGCGTTTTGGCATCACGAGCTTCGCATCGCCGTGGGTGAGTTCCAGCTTGCGTACTCGGTCGCACATTGGATCAACGACGGGCTGATGGTCGTCTTCTTCTTCGTCATCGGCCTCGAGATCAAACGCGAGCTCGTCATCGGTGAGCTCAGCGACCCCAAGAAGGTAACCTTGCCCGTCGCCGCTGCGTTGGGTGGCGTCATTGTCCCCGTCGCAATCTACCTATTCTTTCAATACGGGGAGACGGGGGAACAGGGATGGGCAGTTCCGATGGCGACGGACATTGCGTTCGTCGTTGGTTGCCTTTCGCTCCTTGGCAGTCGCATCCCGCGTGGCCTCGCCATTCTCATGCTCTCCCTAGCCATAGTCGACGACCTGATGGCGGTTCTCGTCATCGCGATCTTCTATACGGAGTCGATCAGCTCGACGTGGCTGGCTGGAGCGGGCGTCGGACTCGTGGCGATCGTGGCGATGAACCGTCTCGGCGTACGTTCAGTGGGCATGTACTTCATCGTGGGTGTTTGGGTCTGGCTCTGCACTCTCCAATCGGGAGTGCATCCGACGATTGCAGGAGTGATCGTGGGCCTACTGACCCCTGTGCACCCATGGTTGGGTGGGATGAAGTTCTTGCGTTTCCTCCGGCACACTGACGACACGCTCCGCAGGGAAGACACCAGCATCGAGAGGGCGCGAGAGCTCGTGGCAGATCTGTCTTTCGCATCTCGTGAGGCAGTGTCGCCTTTGTTCCGGATCGAGACCGCGCTCCACCGTTGGGTGGCGTTTGGCATCATGCCTCTCTTCGCTTTGGCCAACGCAGGCGTGCCGATCGAGCTAAGCGCAATTGGCGAGCCCGTCGCCGTCGCTGTGGCGGCCGGTCTGTTCTTCGGGAAGCCCATCGGCATCTTCGGCGCCTCCTGGCTCACCGTGCAGCTCGGTTGGGCCACCCGGCCCGAGGGCGTGACGTGGCCTATCCTCGGGGGTGCAGCGTTTCTTGGTGGCATCGGCTTCACAATGGCGCTCTTTATCGCGTCGCTGGGACTTTCTGGCGGGCTGTTGCTGTCCGCCAAGATCGGCATCATCCTCGGCTCGTTCGCGAGCGCGGTGCTCGGTATGTTGATTCTGTCCTCCGTCGCAAAGAAGAGCTGATGCGGATCCTCGCCGTCGCTGCGGTTCTGTGGCTTGGAGGCATCGCTCATGCGCAGTCGTCGCCGGTCTTCTATTCATACACCGCTGACTCGGGCCGCACCGTGTATGTAAATCGCTTCTCGATGGTGCCTCCGGGGAAGCGCTCCGGTGCCCGCGCGGTGGATCTGTCCCACGTCAGTCTAAACGAGGAGCTGGCAGAAGACCTGGCCGATGCGCTTGAAGACGAGCTTCGACATTTGAAGGAGTCGGACCCGTGCATCGAGGCTCGCAAGGAGGAGAGCGCGGGCGCATGGCGTCACGTCTGGCGACGCCATGGGCCATGGCTGCTCGCCAGCTCGGCAGCGTTCGTCCTCCTGATGATGTCGCCTTGGATGATCCGACGTACGCCGGCAGGGGTCTGGTCGCGTTTCTTGATGGTGGCTCTACCTGCGCTGGCGATGACGGGGTTGCTGGCGGTTTCGGCGACGCGTGCGAACCGTTCACTCGATGCGGTCCAGGAACTCACCAAGCTTTGTGACGCCAACGAGAAAGAAGCATCGCCCGCGAAACAGGTGGTGAGGCTCAACGAAATGCACACCTACATCGGCGAACTGTACAGCGAGCGGTTCGAGCAGATCGACAAGATCACGGAAATCGAATGACAGAGCGATCCGATTCGAGCGACACGACGAAATGCCCCTTGTGCGGCGACGTCAACGAGTGCGCCGTTGCCTCAGGCCGAGATCCAGAGTCGTGTTGGTGCATGACCGCGACGATGAGCGCTAGTGCGCTCGCGGCGATCCCTATCGAGGCACAGGGCAAGGTGTGCATCTGCGCGCGATGTGCCGCCGGAACGCCCGCCGGCGACTGACGTGCTCCTAGCTCACGGCGGCACCCGGGCCGCACGGATTGCACTGACTCGCGAGCTCGTCGTGCTCGACCTGAATGGTCGCGTGCTGGATCGCGAAACGGTCCGCCAAGGTTCGATTGGCGCCATCGATGATGCCTTGGTGATCAGCGCCTTCGTCGATGACCAGGTGGATGGTTGCGATGTTCCTGCCGCTCGTCAGCGACCAGACGTGCAGATCGTGGGCGTCCCGCACGCCCGGCAGTCCCTTGAGCGCTTCCGTGACCTCTTGGATCGAAATGCCCCTGGGCACCCCTTCCATGAGCACGTCCAAGGTTTCTCGCACGAGCCCCCAGGCGGAATACAAGACGAGGGCTGCGATGATGAACGAGGCAACCGGGTCGGCCCATCGCCAGCCGAACAAGTAGATGACGGCGCCCGCCGAGATCGCGCCGGCGCTGCCCAGTGTGTCAGCCGCCACGTGGAGCCAGGCTCCTCGAATGTTGATGCTGCTCTCGCGGCCTCTGCTCAGAATCCGCAGGTTGACCAAGTTGATTACCAGACCGCCAAACGCCACCGCGAGCATCAACTCACCTTGTACTTCGGGGGGGGCCGAGAGACGTTCCCATGCTTCGCGCGCGATGAGAACGGAGAGGACCAGGAGCGCGGCGCCGTTGGTGAGCGCCGCTAGAATCTCGGCGCGATGAAAACCGTAGGTTCGCTGGGAGGTGGCGGGGCGCTGCGCAAGCACCACGGCCACCAGTGAAAGCCCGAGGGCCGCGGCGTCTGAAAACATGTGGCCAGCATCCGCCAGCAACGCCAACGAGTTCGCCGCGATTCCCCCCACGACTTCGGCAACCATGTACGTAGCGGTCAGCGCAAGCGCCACAGCCAGCCGTCGCCGGTTGCCGGCCACTTCGGCGGAGGTCGCGTGATGGTGATGATGTTGATGTCCCATCTCGACAGCGTGCTTACCACGCCGTGGAGCCTCGAGCGATTCCGCGTCAGTTCGCTGTAGTGGTTTGCCGCCCGCTGTAGTAGAAAATCGGGTTCAGGGCGTGCCAGTCGACGCCGCGGCGCTAGGAGGACCCCATGACTGAAAAAAAGGTTTTCAAGTATGACGGCGCCCAGGCAGACGTCCATTGGGATGGCCGCCTGTGCATTCATATCGGGGAGTGTGGTCACGCCAAGAACGCGCTCTTCGTGGGCGGCCGGCAGCCCTGGTGCCAGCCCGACCAGGTGAGCCCCGACGAGGTCGCGGACGTGGTCGGCCGATGTCCTACCGGCGCGCTGACTTATGAGCGCAAGGACGGCGGCCCAGAAGAGGTCGCAGACACCGGGAGCGTGGTTTCTGTGATGTACAACGGCCCGCTTTACGTTCGCGGCGACCTCCAGGTGGACGGCGCTGCTGAAGACATGTCGGGCGTGCGTTTCCGAGCCGCGCTGTGCCGCTGCGGAGAATCGAAGAACAAGCCGTTCTGCGACAACAGCCACGAGGAGGCTGGCTTCAAGGACTACGGCGCGGTCGGCGACAGCGGGGAAGGATTCGACGCTCCCGGCGGGACGCTCAAGGTGGGTCGTGCGCCGAACGGTCCGCTCCTGCTCAATGGCAATTTCACCATCGTAGCGGCGAGCGGCCGGAAGGCTTGGACGGGCAAGAAGGCTGCGCTGTGCCGCTGTGGGCATTCGCAGAACAAGCCGTTTTGCGACGGCGCCCACAAGGATGCGGGCTTCGAGGCGGAATGACCGGCTTTCAAGGGCCACGGGAGGTGTAGGTGAGCTTTTCGACGATGATGGATCGCCCGCTCTTGATCTCGGATCTGTTCGAGCATGGACGACGTCTTTACGGGGACAGTCGCGTCATCACCGCACGCGAAGGCGGCGACCGGATCAGCACCTATGCTCAGGTCGCGGATCGGACCGACCAACTCGCCAAGGCGCTGATGAAGCTCGGTGTGCAGCGGGAAGATAGGGTGGGCACGTTTTGCTGGAACAACCAGGAGCACCTGGAGGCGTACTTCGCGATCTCCTCGATGGGCGCGGTCATGCACACGCTCAATATCCGATTGTTCCCGGAACAGCTCGCGTTCGTGATCAACCACGCAAAGGACAAGGTCATCATCGTCGACGACAGCCTGGTGCCCCTGCTCGCAAAGGTCGCCAAAGACTTGACGACCGTGGAGCACATCATCGTCGTCGGAAGTGGTGACGACGCGCCGCTACGCGAAGCGCCGCGGGCAACCCTCCATCGGTACGACGAGCTCCTCTCGTCGGAATCGCCCGGTATCGACTGGCCGGTTCTCGATGAGCGCGCACCGTCCTCGATGGCCTACACGAGCGGCACGACCGGAGATCCAAAAGGCGTCGTCTATAGCCATCGGTCGACGGTGCTGCACTCCTACGGCATCACCTCCGGCGCGGTCGCAGGCCTCAACGAGCACGACATGATCCTCACCATCGTGCCGATGTTCCACGCCAATTGCTGGGGGCTGCCCTATGCGGGCTGGTGGGTCGGAACCGACTTCCTACAACCGGCGCAGTTCTTACAGCCTGAGCCCTTGGTAGCCATGATCGAACGCCACCGGCCAACGTTCGCGGGCGCGGTGCCGAGCATTTGGACGGCGGTTCTCAACTACGGAGATGGGAAAGACATCGACCTATCCTCGTTTCGTCTAGTCATTTGCGGCGGCTCAGCGGTCCCCAAGTCGCTCATGCAAGGCTTTGAGGAGCGCTACGGCGTGACGATTCTTCAGCTTTGGGGGATGACCGAAACGAGCCCGCTCGGAACCATCGCTTGGGCGCCCCCAGGCGTCGACGGCGACGAAGCGTGGGGGTATCGAGTCCGAACCGGCCGACCGGTCGCGGGTGTGGACCTGCGCATCATGGACGACCAGGGTGTTGTGCTTCCGTGGGACGGCGAGTCCATCGGCGAGATCGAAGTGCGCGGCCCCTGGGTGACGGCCAGCTACTACGGCGTCGATGCTTCAGAGAAATTTCACGATGGTTGGTTGCGCACTGGTGATGTCGGCTTCGTGGACGAGCGTGGCTACGTACAGATCACCGACCGTTCTAAAGACGTCATCAAGTCAGGAGGCGAGTGGATCTCGTCGGTCGAGCTCGAGAACGAAATCATCGCCCACCCCGAAGTCGTCGAAGCGACGGTAGTCGGTGTCCCCGACGATAAATGGGATGAGCGCCCACTTGCTTGCGTCGTTCTCAAAGACGGCAGCAGCATCACCGCTGAAGACCTACGCACCTACCTCGAAGACAAAGTAGCCAAATGGTGGATCCCAGAGCGTTGGACCTTCATCGACGAGATCCCCAAAACCAGCGTCGGCAAGTTCGACAAAAAAGTCCTCCGCGCCCAACACGCCGCCAACCACCTAACCATCATCACCACCTAGCAGCAGTCTAGGTGGGTGCGGGTTTGTTCGGTGGCGGTGCGGAGGAGGTTGAGGCTTTTGATGACTTGGGGGCGGTCGGCTTTGGGGATCCGGTTTAGGATTGTGGTGATGCTCTTTTCCGTGAGGTTGTGAAGGCGGTGTGCCTCCTTCTCGCCGGCGGCGGTCAGGGAGATCAGAACTCGACGGGCGTCGTCTTCCGCTCTTTCGCGGGCGACCCAGCCTCGGTCTTCTAGGCCGTCGATCAATCGCGTCATGGCGCCTTTGGTGACCCTCGTGTGAGAGGCGAGGGCGCTGACGTCCCACTCTCCGTGGAGGAGGGTTTGCAAGAGTACACACTGGGCGGCGCTCACCGTCCCGCAGCAGATCTCCTCGCGTTCAAACGAGGAGAACATGCGGCAGAAAGCGATGACGTCGTCGACGACCGAGCTCATCGCTTCTCGGCAGTGATCGAGTAGCTGAACACGGTGGCGGAGAGCCGGCCGATTCGGTCGACACCGATCAGGTCGACGGCTGCCTTCCACATCGGATCTTGGAGACTTGGTGTCAACATGGGGCCGGCTGGCGTGCGGGTGTACTCGATGTTCTCGAACCCGGCATCTCGCATGTAACCAAGATATTCCGCCTCCGTCGATGCACCGCCAACGCAGGCGATCCAGCTTGCCGCAAGCGCTGCGACTTCTGGTGGCAGGGGCTCGCTCAGAACGATGTCGGTTACCGCGACGCGGCCGCCGGGCTTGAGTATGCGGTGTGCCTCCCGGAAAACCTGCGCTTTGTCCGGACTGAGGTTGATGACACAGTTGGAGATCACCACGTCGACACTTTCCGAGGCGACCGGGAGGTTTTCGATCAGTCCTTCGCGAAATTCGACGGTTCGCGCATGTCCGGCTTTCACGGCGTTGGTACGGGCTTGTTCGAGCATCTCGGGTGTCATGTCGATTCCGATGAAACGGCCTTCGGGTCCCAGCTGTTTGGCGGAGACCAGCGCGTCGAAGCCAGCGCCAGACCCGAGGTCCACGACGGTCTCGCCAGGCTTGAGGCTGGCGAGCGCGGTCGGGTTGCCGCAGCCAAGCCCAAGGTTGGCGTCGGCTGCCGCGCCGGTGATGTCTTGGTCCGAGTAGCCAAGCAGAGCCGCCGCTTCGGCATGGGTGGCCGTGGCGGCGCCTCCACAGCAACCGCCCCCTTGGCGCGCCACCTCCGCGTAACCCGATTTCACGACGTCATGTACCTGATTTTTATCCATCGAAGCCTCCAATAGTTGAATGATGCAACTAAATAGTTGAGGCTGTCAACCAAATTCGTCAAGACCCAAGAAACCCTTTTTCATGGGAGCTGACGCAGGAATCGAACGAGCGCGTCCGTGAACTGGGACTCTTCCTCGCGATGCGGCCAATGACCGGCCTCCGGCATGACCACGAGCTCGGCACCGCCCTCGAAAAGACCCTGCGAC
>QMMB01000015.1 GCA_003647035.1 Deltaproteobacteria bacterium
AAGGTGACCCTCGCGATCACCTATCGCCACAACAAGAAGGCCGCCGACAAAGTGGCCAACGAAATCCGGGACGGTGGTGGGACCTGCTCGGTGCATCAGGTCGCGCTCGGCGACTTGGACTCCGTGAAGACCTGTCTCGACCAACTCGCCGACGAACACGGACAGATTCACACCATCGCGCACGCAGCCGGTACCCACATCGATCAGCCCTATGTCAGTCAGGTCACACCGGAACAGTGGCGCAACACGATGGACTGGGATGTGAACGGGTTCTTTCACGTCGCGCACGCAGCCCTCCCTTACCTTCGAAAGAGCCACGGTTCGATCGTGTTCGTCAGCTCGGCGGGGCTGAAGCGGTTTCCGCCAGGCGACGTGCTGTCCGTCGCGCCGAAGGGCGCGATCGAAGCCCTGATGCGAGGCATCGCCCGGGAAGAGGGGCGCTACGGCATCCGCGCGAATAATGTCGCCGTCGGCGTCGTGGACGCGGGCATGTTTCCAAAGCTCGTCGAACGCGGTGAGCTAAGCCAAGAGTGGATCGACGCGGCCACGCGCAACACGCCGCTACGCCGGTTTGGGACACCTGAGGAGATCGCCGATGCCGCGGTGTTCCTGGCGTCGTCCCAAGCGCGCTACATCACCGGCCAAACTCTATTTGTCGACGGCGGATACACGTTGTAGTTTTCGGGCGAGCTGAGTAGACTTCGCCCTGGGGAACATGGGCCAAGTCCTGTTTGACGAGAAAGGCAAGCCGCTCATGCGCATGACCTACCAAGGCTCGTGCGATGACGCCGAATGGGAGCGACACATCGACCAGATGTCAGAGTGGGCTCGCCGCGGGGACCGCTACGCCGTCGTGATCGACGCGCGCGAAGTTGGCCGCGTTCCGGCCACTCAACGCAGAGGCATCATGGACTGGATCAAGTCTGACAGGGAGCACCTCAGGGCTAATTGTGCGGGCGGGGCGTTGATTTTCACCACGGCGCTTCAACAAGGCCTGTGGACAGCCATCTCGTGGGTTACGCCAAGCCCGATCCCGGTGAAAGTCTTCCGAGATGTGCCCGCAGCGGAAGCATGGCTGCGTGGGCAGCTCGAAACGAAGATGGCGTCGTGAGCCGACTGGCGGCGGTCGAGGCACAGCTCCTCGCGCCGGGGGCGCCCTTCGAGCTGGTGGAAGAAGAGGTGCTCGGGGAGCGTGTCCGGGTTTTTGTGAACCGCGCGCGCTCGGTTCGTGACGTCCTGCTGCGAGGGCGAGAGTTCGCCGGTGCGGAGTACATGGTCTTTTGCGAGGGCGAGCGGGAGAGGCGCTACACGTTTGCCGAACACGAGAAGCTCGTCGCGAGCGCGGCGGCCGCACTGAAGGAGCGGTTCGACGTGGGGCCCGGTGACCGGGTGGCCATTCTCGCGGCGAACTGTCCGGAATGGATCATTTCGTTTTGGGCCACGGTGAGCCTTGGCGCGATCTGTGTTGGATTGAACGGCTGGTGGACCGAGGACGAAATCCGGTATGCGGTCGGGCACAGCAAACCCAAGGTGCTGATCGCCGACCGGAAGCGCGCGGCGCGCATCACCGGGGCACTCGACGTCCCGATGCTCATCGTGGAAGAAGGGTTCGACGGTCTGCTCGCGGCCCACACGGACGCCGAGCTTCCCACACAGCCCATTGCGGAGAGCGACCCTGCGATCATCTTGTACACGAGCGGCACGACGGGCCGCGCCAAGGGCGTCCTTCACACGCACGGGAACGTGACCAACATGCTCATGGTCAGCTTCTTTCATGGCGCGCGCCTGATGATGGCCAACCCGCGGCAGGATGAGCTTCCGCAACTGGCGAACAGCATTCTGGTGACGAGCCCTCTGTTTCACGTGTCGGGGCTACACTGCGCAGCGGTGACCGCACTGGCCGGCGGGGCGAAAACCGTGTGGCCGATGGGGCGTTTCGACCCAGAGGCGACGCTGGCGTTGATCGAGCGCGAGAAAATTACCGGCTGGGGCTACACCGCGACCGTGCTCCATCGACTGCTCAACCATCCGAAGGTCGGCGACTACGATCTGAGCTCGTTGCGGTCGATCGGGGGCGGCGGGTCGCCGATCCCGGCGCCACTCATCGAGAAGGCACACACTCTTTTTCCGCAGTGCAGCCACACGATGGGCGTTGGATACGGACTGACGGAGGGCACGGCGTTCGCGACGCTGAATGCCGGTGAAGAGCTGACCGACGACCCGTCGTCGGTAGGGCGTCCGGTGCCGATCGTCAACGTCGAGATTCGGGACGAGCAAGGACGGGCACTCGCAGAGCGCGAGGAAGGTGAGATCCACCTTCGCGGTCCCCTCGTCATGCGCGAATACTGGGAAGATCCGGAAGCGACCGACGCGGCGATCAAGCCCGGGCGTTGGTTGAACACGGGCGACGTGGGCCGGATGCAGGATGGCAAGCTCTACATCGCCTCTCGCAAGCGCGACCTGATCCTGCGTGGCGGCGAGAACGTGTACCCTTTCGAGATCGAACAACGCCTCGAGGCTCATCCCGCGGTCGCGGAGGCGGCGGCCATCGGCATCGACCACGAGGCGCTCGGCCAAGAGGTCAAAGCCGTCATCGTGTTCGAGAAGGGCCAGGAGATCGCGACCGAAGAGCTCGAACGCTGGGTCGCCGACGCCCTTGCGTATTACAAGGTCCCGAGCGTGTGGGAGACGCGAAAACTGCCGCTGCCCCGCAACGCGACAGGAAAGGTGCTAAAGAACGCCCTGCGCGATGCGCAGGATTCGATGTTCATCGAGGAGTAAGTGATGCCCGAAGCCGTAATCGTCTCAACAGCGCGGACCCCGATCGGCCGCGCCTTCAAGGGGTCGTTGATCGAGATGCGCCCCGACGACCTCGCCGCGATCGCGGTCAAGGCGGCTTTGGCGAAGGTACCCAACCTCGACCCGTCCACTGTCGAGGACTTGATGATCGGCTGCGCACAGCCAGCTGGCGAGCACGGCTACAACATGGGGCGCGTCGTGAGCTTGCTCTCGGGCCTCGACTCGCCGGGCACGACGGTGAACCGTTACTGCTCGTCGTCGCTGCAGACGATTCGTATGGCGGCCCATGCGATCAAGGCCGGCGAAGGCGACGTGTTCGTAGCCGCGGGCGTCGAGTGCGTCAGCCGTTTCGGCCTCGGCAGAGCCGACGGCATGCAGAACACGAAGAACCCCAATTTCGCCGACGCTGAAGCACGCATGGAGAAGTACATGTCTGGCGAGTGTGGCGACTGGGAGCCGGCGGGTGGCTTGCCCGACGTCTACGTCACCATGCTCCAAACTGCGGAGAACGTTGCGCAGTCCATGTCCGTGTCGCGCCAAGAGCAAGACGAATTCGCGGCGCTCTCACAACAACGCGCAGAAGCGGCGCAGAAGTCAGGGCATTTCGCCGAAGAGATCACCCCTGTCACCACGCCTAGCGGCAACGTGGTCGACACCGACGATTGCCCACGTCACGGGACGACCGCGGAGAAACTCGCGGGATTGAAGCCGGTCTTGGTCGAGCAGATGGGCGACAAGGCTACCGTCACGGCCGGCAACGCCTGCCCGCTCAACGATGGCGCCGCAGCGGTGATCGTGATGAGTGACACACGCGCCAAAGAGCTGGGGCTGACCCCGTTGGCGCGCGTGGTGTCAACCGGGGTTTCCGCGCTCAACCCGGAGATCATGGGACTCGGTCCTATCGAAGCGACGAAGCAGGCTCTCGGGCGCGCCGGCCTGACCATCAAGGACATCGACCTCGTCGAGATCAACGAGGCCTTCGCAGCTCAAGTCGTTCCGTCGGCCCGCGAGCTCGGCATCCCCGTCGACAAGCTCAACATCAACGGCGGCGCCATCGCTCTCGGCCACCCCTTCGGCCAAACCGGCGCTCGCATCATGACGACGCTCATCCACAACCTACAGTCACGCGATGGCCGCTATGGCATCGAAACAATGTGCGTTGGCGGCGGCCAGGGTATGGCCGCCGTGATCGAACGGCTGGGCTGAGGCTGATCGTCACGACTGCTTTGGAAAAGCAAAGTATCGGTGTCGAAAGCCCGGCCTTCTGGCGCTTGACGGCGACCTGCGTTGCAGTGCTCGTACCGCTCAACTGGAGTTGGTACGGGTGGGGTCGCCAGCTTCCCGGCTCGCATGCGCTCTACATTGTCGTCGGCAGCATGGTGTACTTCGGGCTTCTACGCGGGTTGACCGGCATTCGCTTCACCGACCTGTCCCGCGAAGCACGCTTCGTCGTCCTCACCTCGACGGCGCTGCTGATCGTGTTCTTGAGCTTCGGCCGCTCGGACACCTACGCCCGCGTGTTCGAGCAGTTCGTTCCCAGAGACGCGCGGACGCCACTGCTCGCCTTCGCGTATTTCACGGTGAGCAGCGTACTGTTGCGCTTCGCTATCCCCTACCTGCTCGTCCGCTTCAGGCTACGGCAGCCACCGCGTGAGTACGGGTACGTCGTTCGAGGAAGCAGTCGAATGCGCTGGGCCTACCTCGGCTTGTTCGTCGTGATGGTGCCTCTGGTGCTCTGGGCCTCGGCTCTGCCGGATTTTCAATCGAGCTACCCTCAGACGGGAGGCTTGATCGCCGGCAACGTGGTCTCGATCCGGCTCTTCCTGCTCTATCACGCTGCGTACTTCATGGTGTTCCTCTCGGGCGAGAGTTTCTGGCGCGGTTACATGACGTTCGGCCTCGGCCGCGACTTGGACATCGCAGCGCTCCCCTGGATGGTGATGATGTACAGCATCGGCCACTACGAAAAGCCGATCCTCGAGGTCAACGGCGCCATCGTCGCGGGCTTCGTCTTGGGGTACTTGGCGCTTCGCCACCGATCGTTCTTTCTGGGCGCGCTACTGCACTGGTCGATCGCGCTGCTGATGGATCTGGCCGTCCTCTACCAACGCGGATTCACGTGGCAGTGATCTGAGTCGCGACCGGGCAACCGGGGCACGGCGGAACGTGATGCACGACTTCAACGGACTGGGCGCACGGGGCGCCCGTTTTGCCTCGCGTCGCGCTCCGCTCCGGCCCGCTCCGGCCCGGTCCGGCCCGGCCTGTTTTGGTTGGGAAATGGGGTGTCTGGTTGCTTGAAGTGAAACATGTTTCAGTCTAGGTTGCCGAGACGGAAGGTTGGGAATGACTGGGATTTGTGACGGACGGGTGGTGATTGTGACGGGGGCCGGGCGGGGCATCGGCCGCGCGCATGCGCTCGAGTTGGCGCGTCAGGGCGCGAAGGTCGTCGTCAATGACCTCGGCGTGAGCAACAGTGGCGAAGGCGGCGGCCAAGGGCCTGCGGACGAGGTCGTCCAAGCCATTCGCGAGATGGGCGGCGAGGCGGTCGCCAATGGAGCCGACGTCGCGGACTGGGATCAGACCGAGGGGCTCGTGCGCCAAGCGATCGAGGAGTTCGGGCGGCTCGACGTCGTGGTCAACAACGCGGGCTTCGTTCGCGACCGCATGTTCGTCAGCTGCAGCGAAGAAGAATGGGACGCCATCATTCGTGTCCACCTCAAGGGGCACTTCTGCTTGTCGCGGCACGCGGCAGCGTATTGGCGCGGACAGGCCAAAGCCGGAGAAGACGTCGACGCTCGGATCATCAATACGAGCTCTGGCGCCGGCGTGCTCGGAAGCGTGGGACAGTCGAGCTATTCCGCGGCCAAGGCAGGCATCGCGACATTGACATTGGTGCAGGCCGCCGAGCTCGGCCGCTACGGTATCAGCGCCAACGCCGTTTGCCCGATCGCCCGGACGCGGATGACCGAGGGCGCCTTTGGCGAAACGATGAGGGCGCAGGATCAAGGGTTCGACGAAAACGACCCGGCCAACGTCTCACCGTTCATCGCCTGGCTTGCGAGCTCGCAGTCCCGTGAGGTGACCGGCCGCATATGGGAAGTCTTTGGCGGCACGATCACCGCGTTCGACGGGTACCGTCGTGAGCAGACAGTGGACATCGCGAGGCGTTGGGATGCCGCGGAGGTCGGGCCGGCTGTAAAGGGGTTGCTTTCGAAAGCGCGGCCGTTGGTGAAGGTGTACGGCGCGTGAGCCACCCGCTCGACTTCACTGGGCGCGTGGTCCTGATCACCGGCGGAAGCCGCGGGATCGGGCGGGGGATCGCCGAGGCTTTCCTGGCCGGGGGCGCGGATGTTGCGGTATGCGGCCGCAACCCGCCGGACGAGCTCCCGAACGCGGGCGCGAGGAGCGCCATCTTCGTCGCAGCCGATGTCCGCGATGCCGAGCAAGTCCAGAGGATGGTCGACGAGGTGGTCGAACGTCTCGGTCGTCTCGATGTGTTGGTCAACAACGCTGGCGGCGCCCCCTTCGCGGAAGCTGCGACGGCGTCTCCACGCTTCTCCGAGAAAGTCATCCAGCTGAACCTCATCGCCGCGCTTCACTGTGCGCAGCAAGCCAACCGGGTCATGCAGAGTCAGGATTCGGGTGGCTCGATCATCAACATCGCCAGCGTGTCGGGCGTACGCCCTTCGCCCGGCACGGCCGCGTACGGCGCCGCTAAGGCCGGGCTCATCAATCTCAGCGGAACCTTGGCCATCGAATGGGGCCCCAAGGTCCGGATCAACGTCATTTCCGCGGGCATGATCCGCACGGAGCAAGCTCACCTTCACTACGGTGGCGAGGAAGGCATTGCGCAGATCGCGAAAACCGTGCCCCTCAACCGTCTCGGCACGCCCGAGGATGTCGCCGGCGCATGCATGTACTTCGCTTCGCCGCTGGCATCGTATGTAAGCGGCGCCAACCTCGTGCTTCATGGCGGCGGAGAAACACCGCCGTTCCTGTCGGCCGCCACCGTCAATCGGGGAGAGTGACCTAGTGGAGTTTTCGTTCTCGGAGGATCAGGACGAGCTGAGGCGGGCTGCGCGCCGCTTCTTGGCGGTGGCATCGTCAGAGGAGCGCGTTCGGTCCGTGATGGAAACCGAGCAGGGCTACGACTCCACAACGTGGGAACGGCTATCGGAGGAGCTCGCGTGGACGGCGCTCACGATCCCCGAGGAGTACGGCGGGCTCGGCATGAGCTACCTCGACCTGCATCCGCTCATGGAGGAGATGGGTCGCTCGCTCCTGTGCTCGCCTTTCTTTTCGACGATTTGCCTCGGTGCCAATGCGCTCATGCTCGGTGGCGCCGACCTGCACAAGGAGCGCTATCTGCCTGGCATCGCCGCCGGCGAGACGACGGCAACACTGGCCTACGCTGAAAAGAACAACCGAATGGACGCGGAGGGCGTGGAGGCCACGTACTCGCGCAATGGCACGGGCTACATTCTTCGCGGCGGCAAGAGCTACGTCGTCGATGGACACACGGCCGCGCTACTCGTGATTGCTGCGCGCACGGAGAACAGCAACGGCTCCAAAGGAGTGAGCCTATTCCTGGTGCCGGGTGACACCGAGGGGCTGAGGCGCACTTGGTTGCCGACGATGGATCAGACGCGGCGCCTGGCGTCTATCGAGCTGAGCGACGTGGTAGTTCCGCACGACGCTCTTCTCGGCGAAGAAGGCCGAGGCTGGGCGCTTTGTGAGCGGACCTTGGACCTCGCGAGAATCGCGCTGGCCGCGGAGCAAGTGGGCGCCGCAGAGATGTGCCTCGACATGGCGGTCGAGTACGCGAAAGTCCGCAAGCAGTTCGGTCGGCCCATCGGCTCGTTCCAGGCCATCAAACACAAGTGTGCGGACATGCTGATGATGGTCGAGTCCGCAAGGTCCGCTGCCTTCTACGCGAGCGCTCTTGCCGGCCAGGGCGAAGCGGACCTCGAAGAGGCAGCATCGAGCGCCAAGGCGTTCTGCTCCGACACCTTCTTTCACTGTGCGGCCGAGAACATCCAGATCCACGGCGGAATCGGCTTCACCTGGGAGCACCCGGCCCACATGTACTTCAAGCGAGCCAAGGCGACGGAGACGCTATTCGGCGATCCTTCCTTTCACCGCGAGCGATTCGCAAGACGCATGGGTTTGTAATGGAACTGCAACTCAACGAAGCAGAAGAAGCGTTCCGCCGGGAGGCCCGCGCGTGGTTGCAGGCGCAACTCGACGGTCCCTTCAAGGACCTCCAAGGGCGCGGCATGTCGGGCGCCCAGGACACGTACGTCGAGGAACGTATCGCCTGGAGCAAGACCATGGGTGCGGCTGGGTGGAACTGCATCGGTTGGCCGAAAGAGCTAGGCGGACGCGGCTGTACCATCAAGGAAGAGGCGGTCTTCAACGAGGAGTACGTCCGAGCAAACGGTCCGGGCAACGTCGGGCACATCGGCGAAACGCTACTCGGTCCGACGCTGATCCACTTCGGGTCGCCCGAACAACAGAAGCGGTTCTTGCCACCGATCGTTTCAGGCGAAGAGATCTGGTGTCAGGGGTACTCGGAACCAGGGGCCGGGTCCGACCTCGCCAACGTGCAGACGAAGGCCACCCTGGTTGGCGACGAGTGGATCATCGAAGGGCAGAAGATTTGGACCTCGGGCGCCCACTACTCCGACTGGTGCTTCGTGCTGTGCCGCACCGATTCCGAGGCGCCAAAACACCGAGGCATCAGCTACATCCTGCTTCCGATGAGGCAGGACGGCATCGAGGTGCGCCCCATCAAACAGATGGGGGGGAGCTCGGAGTTTGCCGAGGTCTTTTTCGACGGCGCCAAGGCACACAAGGACCACGTGGTCGGCGGCATCAACAACGGCTGGAAGGTCGCGATGGGGACGCTCGCGTTCGAACGCGGCGCATCAACACTCGGGCAGCAGTACCTCTTCCAAAAAGAGTTCGAGGAGGTCGTCGCGGTCGCCAAGCGCACTGGCGCCGCGAGTGATCCGGTCTTTCGGCAACGGATTGCGGACGCGGGGATCGGCCTCAAGGTCATGCGTGTGAACGCCCTCCGGATGCTGGAACACGAAGGCGTCGACCTGAACCGCGAAGCGCTCATCAGTAAGCTCTACTGGTCCAACTGGCATCGCGACCTAGGCAAGCTCGCCATGGACTTACTCGGTCCGGAGGCAGAGCTCCTCGACGGCGCGCCCTATGAGCTGACAGGCATGCAGAAGTGGTATCTTTTCTCTCGAGCCGACACGATTTACGCCGGCTCGAACGAGGTTCAGCGAAACATCATCGGCGAACGAGGACTCGGGCTGCCGAAGGAGCCACGATGACCAAACAACCCACGTACGTCGACGGGCACAAGCTACTCGAAGGTAAGACCGTCCTCGTGACCGCTGCGGCGGGCACCGGCATTGGCTTCGCGACCGCAATCCGATGCGCTGAAGAAGGTGCCTCGGGGCTGGTGATCAGCGACATTCACGAGCGGCGACTCGGAGAAGCGGCCGAGAAGATCGAGGCCGAAACTGGCGTCCTTCCGGAGACCATCATGTGCAACGTCACGAAGGAAGACGAAGTGCAGGCGATGTTCGCGCATGCGATCGCAAAGATGGGTCACGTCGACATCCTCATGAACAACGCCGGACTCGGCGGCTTCGCCAAGATCTGCGACATGACCGACGATCAATGGAACCTCGTCCTCGACGTCACGCTCAACGGATGCTTTCGCTGCACGCGCGCGGGCATGAAGCACATGATGCAGCGTGGCCGGGGCGCAATCGTGAACAACGCTTCGGTGCTCGGATGGCGCGCCCAGGAAGGTCAGGCGCACTACGCGGCCGCTAAAGCAGGCGTGATGGCGCTAACCAGGTGCGCGGCGATCGAAGCCGCCGAGGGTAGCGTTCGCGTGAACTGCGTCGCACCTTCACTCGCGATGCACCCGTTCCTCGAGAAAGTCACCCCCCCCGGCCTGCTCGAAGAGCTCAAAAAGCGCGAGGCGTTCGGCCGCGGGGCCGAGCCTTGGGAGATCTCGAATGTGATGGTGTTCCTCGCGAGCGACTACAGCTCATACATGACCGGCGAGGTGCTTTCGGTGTCGAACCAGCGCGCCTGACTACGCGTCGCTCTTTCGAGCTTGCCAGGCATCGGAAGACCGCAGCATGAACCAGCGGATGAGGGGCGAGAACAACCGTACTAGCGGCCGGCTGAATCGTGACGCTTTGCGCAACTCTGCGATGAAGGCATCAAAGGTGGTGCGCTGATAGTCGAGGAGTGCTTGGCTTTCATCAGTGTCGAGCCAGTCGCAGTAGTAAGGGCCCGTGCCATACGCCTGCGGCGGGAAGCACCCCACCCCCGTAGCTTCGAACATTTCTCCGTAGAACTCACCGAACGTCAGGCGGCACCCCTGCCCGCCCCCGATCATCAAAGTCTTGCCGATTGCCTCCGGAGTCTGCACGGCGCGCACTTGCGCAAGGGCGACGTCCTCGGGGTGGACCCACTCCATTCGGGTGGCCGGGTCGATCGCGAAGAGTATCTGAAACACATCCGGCGAGAGATCGCCCGCCGCGGCCTTCACGCCCACGGACACTCCGATGCGAAAGATCACGTAGGGCAGCCCGGACTCTTGCAGCAAACGCTCGCACTCGGCCTTGTTCGACGTGTAGTTGTCGGTCGGCACGGTGGGGTCGGATCCCGTCAACGGCGGCCCGCCAGGTACACGAGGGCCGCAGACCGAGAGCGAAGATGCGAAGACGATGACGGGCGGTTTGTCTCTTCGCTTCATCGCGTCGAGAATGTTCTTCGTGCCGCCGACGTTGACGGCGTACGCAAGGTCCGGGTGCTTCTCGGAGAGCGGTGCCAGCACGCCAGCGTTGTGAATGATCGCATCGCACTCCTCGACACACGGGCCGATGTCCTCCAGGGACCGAATGTCGCCCCACACCGTTTGCACACGCCCCTCGAACCGCCGCGCCTCCCTTTGATTGCGGCGATTCGAAACGTCGAAGGCAATGACAGAGTGCCCCTCACGCACAAGACGATCGAGGCCCGCCTGCCCAAGCCGGCCGAACGCCCCTGTTACCAGCACGCGCATCCGCGCAGGCTGACCGACTGGGCCTCTCGCCTCAAATTGAAACACGCTCTTCTTCCTGATAAGCTCCTTCCCCTTCGAAAAGGGAGATAGTCCCCCTTTTTATGGTCGGTGGAGTTGATGATGAAGCTCGGGTTGTCGCTTGGGTACGCTGGACCCCAGTTGAACACGACGGTGCAAGGCCTCGTGGACATGGAAAAAATCGGGGAGGTCGAACGACTTGGCTACGATTCGATCTGGACGGCAGAGTCTTGGGGCAACGATGCGGTGACACCGCTCGCCTGGGTCGGGCCGCAGACTTCGACGATCAAGTTGGGCACGGCGATCATGCAGCTGCCAGGGCGCTCTCCGGCGAACGCAGCGATGACCGCCATTACGATGGATACCCTCTCGAATGGGCGCTTCATCATGGGACTTGGAACGTCGGGGCCGCAAGTCGTCGAAGGTTGGCACGGCGTGCCCTTCAACAAGACCCTCACCTGGCTCCGCGAGTACGTCACCATCGTGAAGATGATCTTTGCGCGCGAGGACCGACTCGAGTTCGACGGTGTGCGCTATCAGATTCCGTATCGTGGCGAAGGTTCTACAGGCCAAGGCAAGCCGCTTCGAAGCATGGTGCGCGGCCGCGCAGACATTCCCGTCTACACGGGCTCGATGGCGCCCAAGTCACAGATGATGGCTGCGGAGCTCGCCGACGGTTGCCTGCTCACGTGCATGCACCCGGATCGCTCCGAAGTTCTGATGGAGAACTTCAATCCGGGCTTCGAGAAGGCGGGCCATGGCAAGGGCCTCGACAACTTCGACATCGCCCCCACCGTGGTGGTCATCATCGGCGACCCGCAGTACGCGATGACGCCTTGCAAGATGCAGCTCGCGCTCTACATCGGGGGCATGGGCTCGAAGAACAAGAACTTCTACAAGGACTATTTGAGTCGTGTCGGCTTCGAGGAGGCTTGCGAGAAGATTCAGACCCTGTTCCTCGACGGCAAGCGCGATGAAGCCATCGCTGCGGTGCCAGACGAGATGGTCGACGCGCTGTACCTCATCGGCTCGAAAGACCGCATCCGCGATCGATTCCAACGCTGGAAGGAATCGCCGGTCGGCACCATGATGGTCGGCTCGCAGGACATGGATACGCTACGGTTCATGGCCGAGCTCAACTCGTAAGGCAGTAATGAAAATTGGAATTGTAGGCGGCACTGGACGTGAAGGACGCGGTCTAGGCGTTCGCTGGGCGAAGGCCGGACACGACGTATTCATCGGTTCTCGCCAGGCCGAAAAAGGGATTGCCAAGGCAGCGGAGTTCTCTGAGGAGTTTGGCGTCGCCCTGCGGGGCGGCGACAACGTGGCCGCTTGCGATCACGCCGAGCTGATCGTCGTCACGGTTCCGTACAGCGCCCACCGCCCCACCTTCGAATCGATCAGGGACGCCGTGGACGACAAGGTGATCGTCGACATCACCGTCCCGGTCAAACCGCCCAAGGTCCGTTCGGTGAACCTTCCCGAAGGGCAAGCGGCCGCCTTGGAGGCTCGCGCGCTGCTCCACGAGGGCGCGCGGCTGGTCGCGGGCTTGCACCACATCAGCTCCGAGCATCTCAGCGACCCGGCGCACGCATTTGATTGCGACGTCCTGGTATGCGGGGACGACAAAGAAGCGCGCGCTACGTTCATCTCGGTCGTCTCGGACTTGGGCCTGCGAGGCGTCGACGCGGGTGTTCTCAAGAACGCCATCGCCCTCGAATCGCTCACGCCGGTGCTGTTGCACATCAATCGCCGGTACAAGAGCGTCGGCTCCGGCATACGGATCACAGGCATTCTGGAGACGGAATGAAGCCTGGCGAGCCAACTTCGGCTGACCTGCACGTCGGCTCGGAGCTCGTGGTTCGCGCCATCGCTGGGGTGCCCACCATCGACGCCGGCCAGGACCTGAGCGAGGTGATCATCTCAGGCCTCGCTGGCACCGAAACCGAGCTGGTCGACGGAGACGTCATGGTGCTCGCGAGCAAGATCGTCTCGCGCGCGGAAGGCTGCTTCGTCGACTTGGGAGGTGTTACTCCGAGCGACACGGCGCTGCATCTCGCCGAGGAAGTGGACAAAGACCCGCGCCTAGTCGAGCTCATCCTTCGCGAGAGCACGGGGGTTTCGCGCAAGACGACGGGCGCATTGATCGTCCGTCACCGCTTGGGCTTCGTGTCCGCCAATGCTGGGATTGACGCCAGCAATGCCGCGCCGTCGAGCGCGCCCGAGGGCAGCGGCCCGTGGGTTCTGATCCTGCCACGTGACCCGGACGCCACGGCAGCTCGGCTCCGGGCCCAGCTTGCGCGACACTTCTCGGCAGAGGTCGGCGTCATCATCACCGATTCATGGGGCCGACCGTTTCGACGCGGCACGGTAGGCTTCGCGCTCGGCGTGGCCGGCGTACCCGCCCTATGGGATCGCAGCGGCGCGGTCGACCGCCACGGCCGCGTGCTCGAAGCCACGGTGTCTGCATTGGCGGATTCAATTGCGGCGGCGGCAGATCTCGTCGCTGGCCAGGCCGACGAGGGACGTCCGCTGACCCTGGTCCGTGGACTCCGCTTTGCGCCGTCGGACGACTCGGCACAGGCGTTGCTTCGCGATTTCAAGGACGATTTGTACGCATGATCGACCGTGCCGAGAGCGACCTCTCGGTCGTCGCCCTTGCCGGCGGCGTGGGCGGGGCTCGACTGGTCGACGGACTGCACCGCGCCCTGCCTCCTGGCGCGCTCACCGTGGTCGTGAACACCGGCGACGACTTCGAGCATTGGGGACTGCACATCAGCCCTGATCTCGACACGGTGATGTACACGCTTGCGGGACTCTCCCCGGAGGATCGCGGTTGGGGCATCGACGGCGACACGTTCCGCGTACTGGTGGAAGCCGAACGCCGCGGGATCGACAATTGGTTTCAGCTCGGGGACCGCGATTTGATCACGCACCTGTCACGAACCGCCGCGCTCGCTCGCGGTGACTCCCTCACGCGCGTGACCGCTGACCTGTGCAAGACGCTTGGCGTCGACCGCCCGATTCTGCCGATGGCCGACGCCCCCCGCCCGACGCGCATCGTGACCCAGGGCGGCGAGGATCTCGTGTTCCAAGAGTGGCTCGTCAAGTTGCGGGCGGCGCCGGCGGTGCGGGAGGTTCGTCACGAGGGGACCTGCCAAACGACCGGCGCAGTCCTCGATGCACTGACTGCGGCCGACCTAATCGTGGTCTGCCCCTCGAACCCCTATGTCTCCATCGACCCGATCCTGACGCTCGATGGGGTCTCGAATCTAATCCGGAGCACGACTGCCGTCGCCGTGAGCCCCATCCTCGATGGGAAAGCGGTGAAGGGGCCCCTGGCCACGATGCTCCCGCAAATCGGCGGGCGCGAGCCGTCCGCCGAATCGGTCGCCGCGCACTACGAGGGGCTGCTCGATGGGTATGCGGTACACCACGGCGACTCGTTCGCAGGCACGCTACCACTCCTCGAGACGAACATCCTGATCCAATCGAGCAACGATCGGCTACTCTTCGCGTGTGAGCTGATCGAGTTTGCACGGAGCCTGTGATGAGCCGTTGGGCGCTGATTCCAATCAAAGGGTTCGAACGGGGAAAATCCCGGCTCTCCGGAGTGTTGGCTCCACTCGAACGCGCGCAGTTGACGCGTGATCTATTCGAGCACGTGGTTCGCGTCCTCCGGGCGTCTCCCGCAATCGAAGAGATCGCCGTCGTCAGCGACTCTGTCGAGGTCCGCGAGCACGCAGAGCGCATGGGCGTGGTCGCCCTGTCCGACGCCGACGATAGCCAGGGCTTGGCAGATGTGGTCGACGACGCGCTCCGACAGTTGGAGCACCGTGGCGCGACGAGCGTGATGATTTGCATGAGCGACCTACCCCACTTGACCGTCCAAGACATCGCCAGCGTTGCGCGACAACTCGATGAAAGCGACGTGGTCCTCGTCCCCGATCTGCTGCAGCAAGGCACCAACGTCATCGCGTTGAAGCCGGCCACCTGCCTTCCGAGCTGCCTCGGTCATGAAGACAGCCTCCATCGGCACCATGCACGGGCGCGGGACATCGGGCTCACGGTGAGCGTCCAACTCAGCAGCGGCATCGCATTCGACATTGACCGCCCTAGCGACCTCGAGCGCCTACGCCGCCGCTAGGTTTCTGGATCACGGACTAGTGCTCCGTTGCGAAGCGGGCCATTAGCGAACCGAAGATCCAGGTCGACACGCGTCGAGGGAGCAGCTTCATCGTGAGGACCATCAGCTTGTTGAGGAAGCCGGGGATCACGGTCACGCGGTGGCCGAGCGTTCGCAAGCTCGTCGCGACAACGGAGGTCGGAGTAGCAAATATCAGGCGGGCGAACGGACCGAAGTTCCGCGTATCGAGACCCGCGACTCGCTGGAACTCGGTAAGGGTGCCTCCGGGACAAAGCGCCTGTACGTCGACACCATAGGGCCGGAGCTCCTCGGCGAGGCCCTCCGCGAACACTAGGTCGTAGGCCTTGGTCGCGTTGTAGTGGGCCATCCCGCGCGAGGCGCAGAACCCGTTGACGGACGACACGAAGATGACGCCGCCCCTGCCCCGTTCACGCATGCCCTGCACGATCTCGTGTGTCAGCAAAAGGGACGCACGGCAGTTCACGTTGAGCATCGATTCCTGCACGCTGGGGTCCATGTCGAGGAAAGGCCCGCTCGACCCGTAGCCAGCGCAATTGACCAGCAGTCCAACCTCGATGTCGCCAAGCACCGGTTGCAAAGCTTCGACGACATCCCGGGAACCCAGATCCACCGGCGCCACGCGTGCCTCGACTCGATACATGTCCTCGATCGTCGAGGCGAGCTCTTCGAGGCGATTTCGACGCCGCGCGATCAGGACCACGTTGACGCCCCACTCTGCAATGCGACGCGCAAACTCCGCCCCGATCCCCGCGGAAGCCCCGGTCACCACGGCCCAGGGCCCATACCGTTCCGCCAGCCTACTCATCGGGGGATCGTACCACGACACCCAGCAGCGCACACCGGCAAGCTCTTCAGCTGGCGCTAGCCAAGCACCCGCAGGCCGCGTGGCTCATAGTGGAACCGCGAGTCGCGAGTGAGCGCGTCGTAGGAACCAAACACGCGATCCGGGTCCTGAATCGCGTCGAGCGGGTCGGCGCCATCCCGATCAGATGCACCGCCCAATTCGCGAACCATGCCGTACACGGTGTTGCGCTCCGCCGGAGCTCTACCCGCATCG
>QMMB01000016.1 GCA_003647035.1 Deltaproteobacteria bacterium
ATGACCGCGCATCCTTGGTATTCGCGCTCAAGGATATCTTCCTCAGGCAGTCGGCGGAGATGGCGACCCGCATCGGCATCGACCTGGACGCGGCGGTGACGATCGGCCGGGACGATGGGGCGCGCAGGCCCCGCGTGGTGGACGGCGCGGTGGTCGGGCAGGCCGTAGTGGAAGGCGGCAAGGGCATCGACAACTCGCTCGGCGCAAGCCTCTTGCCGAGCGTCGGTAGCGCCCTTCCTTGTCTCGAAGACAACCTCGCGCTGACACAAGGCCGCGGAACTGGCACCGTCATTTTGTGGGTTCAAGGCTGGAACGGAATGCCGAACGACGCGAGCGTGACAGCGATACTCACGACGGCCACCGACGGGACGAGCGAGGAACCATCGCTGGTCGGCTTTCGCGGTAACGACCCCGTCAATCTCGCCTACCTGAGCGGTGGCCAGAGCGCTGAGGCCCCGGACCCCGGATGGGACAACGAGGACTCCTGGTTCCTCGACCCGAGCGACTTTGGTGCCGATGCATCCGGCGAGGCAAGCCTCGACCTGCCAAAGGTTCAGCAAGTCGACGGGTATGTCGCGCTCGGCCGCTTGGTCGTGCCCCTCGTCGCCGGCACCGAGTTCAAGTTGATCGCCGGCGACGGCACGGTATCGAGCGACGGCGCCATGACGGTTGTGGTCAACGGCGGCGTCATCATGGGTGACATCAGTTACGATCAGACCTCGCTCGACCACGGCCTCTTTGCAGGACGGTTCAGCATCGACAAGCTCGGCGAGGCGACCCCGAGGATCGGCATGTGCGACATCAATGCTAGCGTCATCGAGTCGCTCTTCGGCCAGTTCGCCGACATCCAACAATCCCCCGATCGCGACGGCATCGGTGCGGAATGTGACGCATTCAGCTTGGGCGTGACCTTCAACGGGGTTGCCGGCCAGATCGCAGGCCTGGCCGAGTCTCCGCGACCCGAGCTCGACCCCTGCGCGGCGGCCGAGTCGGTCGAGATCGATCGCTGCTGTCCGAGCTCGTGGCTGTCTGGCAGGACACGTGCGGACACATGCGACACCGCGCAGAAGCTGACGAAGGCTGCGCGCTTCGACGCCCTTCCGAGCACGGTTCAGATCCCCGTGCCTGCACCTGACTTGTACTAAGGGCTTCGGTTTCGCTCAGCCGCCCGCGTTTCGACGCTGACGCACTGAATCGGCGAGCCCTTCGATGACGGGCACGGTGGCATCCCAGCCCATGCAAGCGTCCGTGATGCTCTGCCCGTAGGTGAGCTCGGTCCCTGGCTCACCATTCTGCCGGCCGCCCACGAGGAAGCTCTCCAACATGACGCCGAACACACCGGTGCTGCCCTGCGCGACCTGCCGCCCGACCGCGGCCGCCACGCTAGCCTGCTTCTCGTGATCCTTGCCGCTGTTTGCATGGCTGCAGTCGATCATGAGGCGCCCCTCGAGCCCGGCACCTTCGAGCATCTCCACTGTCCCCGCGACATGTTCAGGCTGATAGTTGGGCTGCCCTTGTCCACCGCGAAGGATGACGTGACAGTCGAGGTTGCCCTTGGTGGCCACGATGGCGGAGAGGCCCTGCTTGGTCACGGAGAGGAAGTGATGCGGATTGCGAGCGGCCTTGACCGCTTCCACGGCGATCTTGACCGTGCCGCGGGTTCCGTTTTTGAAGCCTACTGGCATCGACAAGCCGCTTGCGAGCTCGCGGTGCACCTGGCTCTCCGTGGTGCGCGCACCGATCGCGCCCCAAGACACGAGGTCCGCCACGAACTGCGGCGAAATTGGGTCGAGGAACTCGGTCCCCGCAGGCACATCGAGCTCCGCCAACGCGCTAAGCAAGCCGCGTGCGACGCGGAGCCCCTGATTGATGTCGAAGCTCCCGTCGAGATGTGGGTCGTTGATCAATCCCTTCCAGCCGACCGTCGTGCGCGGCTTCTCGAAGTAGGTGCGCATCACGATGCAGAGGTCGTCGGTGTACTGGTCGCGCAGCGGCTTTAGCTGCTTGGCGTAGTCGAGCGCTGCCTTCGGGTCGTGGACCGAGCAGGGGCCGACGACCACCAGCAGTCGGTCGTCCTTGCCGTGCACGATGTCGCTGATCTGCCCACGCGCCTCGGCAATCTTTCCGATCGCTTTCTCTCCGGGATGGACGTCCTCCATCAGGATGGCCGGCGGAATCAGTGGGCGAAGACCTTCAATCCGGACGTCGTCGGTAGGGGGGCGGAACATGGGAGCCGGATTTCTAGCACGGAAGGACATCGGCGTCTCCCATGGCCCCTCGGCCGTCCCCCTGTGCTACATCGCGACCTCGTGTCTGCGTTCGTCCGGCTCTTCCCTTTGTGGGTCACCCTCGGCGGTGTCGTCGCTCTAGTCTACCCGCCCGCGTTCGCGTGGTTTCTCGACTACGGGCTGATCACACCCGGACTTCAGATCATCATGCTCGGCATGGGTCTCACCCTCGAGCTTACCGATTTCTCCCGCGTTTTTCGGGCCCCGGCGCCCATCCTTTGGGGGGTGCTGCTGCAGTACACGGTCATGCCTGTTCTGGGTTGGGGCGTAGGAATGCTGTTTCAACTCCCGACGCCGTTCGCGGTCGGCTTGGTGTTGGTCTCCTGTTGTCCAGGCGGCACCGCGTCCAACGTGATCGCCTACTTGGCCAAGGCCGACGTCGCCCTCTCGGTGTCGATGACCGCCCTCTCCACGATGCTCGCCGCTGCGTGCACACCGTTGCTCACCAACTGGATCGTGGGCAGTCGGGTCGACGTCGACGGTTTGGGGTTGTTCGTGACCACGGCCGAGGTGGTTCTACTTCCCGTCGCCATTGGGCTGTTCATGCGCCGCTATCTACCGAGGCTGACCGAGAAGCTGCTGCCCGCAGCGCCGGCCGCCGCTGTGCTGATGATCGTCTTGATCGTCGCTGCGATTCTCGGGGCGCGCAAAGACGCTGTCCTCGAATCTGGCCTGCAGCTCACCGGCGCCGTGCTTACCGTGCACACGTTCGGCTTCTTACTCGGCTATCTGTTCGGAGGTCTGAGCGCCGGTTTCGGAAGTGTCGCGCGGACGACGTCGATCGAAGTCGGCATGCAGAACTCGGGTCTCGGGGCCGTCCTGGCGCAGGCCCACTTTGCCAACCCGCTGACCGTCATTCCGAGCGCGATCTCCGCGATCAGCCATTGCATCCTAGGGAGCGCACTGGCGGCTTGGTGGTCTCGGCGTCCAGTTTAGTAAGGTAGATCACAATCTGTCGCGATCTTCTGTCACTGTTTGGTTCTAGTGATGCTAGATTTTAGTAGCTCGCCTGCCGAGCCACGAACCGATGAAACCTCTGCTTACTTTGTTGCTTATGGCTCTTTTGCTGAGCGCTCCGGCGTGCAGCGTCTACGACTCCGGTCTGATGGAGGAAGGGCTTGCGGGCCTTCCGGATCGGCCCGACCCGAGCACGAGCTCCAATGAGGATGACGTCGAGGCGGTGTTCGCGTTCCGCAATGTCTCTCTCAACCAGTCCGGTGATCGGTGGCGCCGTTTCGGTCTCGACTTGGACGGGAAGAACACGACGTCGATCGGCGATGCCGCCGAGTGTGTCGCGGCCAACGGCAATCCACCACTCGATGGAGACAAGGGGATTGACAACGCCTTCGGTCAGTACGTTCTACCGACGGTGGTGAGTCTGATCTCGTGTCTCGAGGACAACATCGCGCTCAACCAAGGGCGGGGCCAGGGTACTGTTCTGCTGCGGCTCCGCGATTGGAACGGGACTCCCAACGATGCGAAGGTGGACGTGTCGGTGCTCTCCGCGGTCGACGGTACATCACTCGACGATGTTTCCGCCGTCGAATGGGGCGGTTCCGACGGGGCTACGCTGATGTTGCCGGGTGCAATCGCAGAAGCGCCAGAACCCGCTTGGGATGGGGACGACCACTTTTTCGTCGACCCGTCGAGCTTGATTGCGGGCGACCTCGATCGTCCGGACGTTTGGAAGAGCGACGCGTACATCAGCAACGGCCGCGTCGTGCTTCCCGTCGATACGGGAGCCACCTTCGTCTTCCTTACGGGGCCGGGCGCCTTTTCGATCGCGATCAATGGGTTCTTGGTCGCCGATATCAGTGAAGATGGCGAGACCCTCGAGAAGGGCCTTCTCGCCGGGCGATTCCCTGCGGGCAAGCTAATCGCAACACTGGAACCGCTGGGCATTTGCGACGAGTCTTTCCGTGGGAGCATCGTCGGCCTGCTCACCGACAATCTCGATCTACGCGTTGAGCCCCACGTTGGAAGCCCCGACGATGAGTGCACGGCTACGGGAGTCTCATTCAGCTTCCAGGGCATTCGGGCTCGGATCGCGAGCAAGATCGCCCCCGTCGAGCTCCCGATTCCCGATCCCTGCGCGGGTGGTGGGCCCGAGGCTGGGCCCGAGCCCGCCTTCGACCGCTGCTGCCGCTCAGTGGAGCTGAACAGTCCACAGTCACTTCCGGCGGAGTGCACGCCCGAAGATCTGCAGCAGTACACAGACTTGCCGAATCCGATTCCCGTGCCGCTCGAAGAAGGCTTCTAGTCGACGTCGAAAGACTCGCCGCACCCGCAGCCGCCGTTGGCATTGGGGTTGTTCCACTTGAAGCCATAGCTCATCAGGCTCTGTTCCCAGTCGAGTACGGCGCCCGCCAGAAACTTGATGCTCCGGTTGTCGACCACGACCTTGAGGCCGTCGAATTCGAACACCAGATCTTTGTCGGGGCGGATCTTCTTGGCGAAGTCGTACACGTAGGAGTAGCCGGAGCAGCCGCCGCCCTTGACGCCAAGCCGGAGGCCCTCGACCGGTGCGTCGAGGTCGGCGACCTTTTGCTTAGCCATTTGCACGGCTCTGGGTGTCAGCGTGATGCCATTGGTCTCGCTCATCTGTCCTAATGTAGGGCCGGGCGACCGGTGCCGCCAGCTTGGTGGGTCGATTACCAATCAACGGGCTTGCCGCTCGACCTTCGCGTCCAAAGGGGGGAGCGCTCTCGGAGTCGCTGGACGATTTCGATGACGGCGTCGGCGACGGTTTGAACTTCCGATTCGGTCGTATGGCGCCCGAGGCCGAAACGAACCGAGGCGGCGCTCCAGTCTTTGGGAACGCCCATGGCGTCGAGCACATAACTTGGGCCCGCTTCCGCGCTGCTGCACGCAGAGCCGCTCGACACCGAAACCACCTCGCACAGCTCGAGGAGCAGCCGCGCGCCGTCGACGTAGCCGAACGACAGGTTGAGGTTGCCTGGATGCCGTGGCTCGGCGGCCCCGTTGAGCCGAACCTCCTCGATCGTGTCGAGGAGACGATCCTTCAATGCGTCGCGGAGCGACCCGATGCGCGCCGCCTCCTTCTGGCCTTCGTTCTGCATGAGCTCGGCAGCCATCCCGAACCCGACGATGCCGGGTACGTTGAGGGTGCCCGAGCGCAACCCATTCTCGTGGCCGCCGCCGGGCATCTGAGCGACCGGGGTGCCGCGCGTCGGCGACGACTGTCGAACGTAGAGCGCGCCCACGCCCTTCGGCCCGTACATCTTGTGCGCCGCGACGCTTACCAGGTCGACGTTCAGCTCGTCGACCGAAAAAGGCAGGTATCCGAGGCCCTGAGCGGCGTCACAGTGAAACGTGATGCCGCGCTTTGCAGTGAGAGCGCCTATCGCGGCGAGATCTTGAACGACGCCGATTTCGTTGTTGGCGAGCATCACGCTCACGACCGCCGTGTCGTCGGTCAGCGCGTCGGCGAGCGCGTCGATCGAGATGAGCCCCCGTGCGTCGACCTCGAGCCACGTGACGCGCCAGCCTTCACGCTCGAGCGCAGTGCACGCATCGACGACGGCCCTGTGCTCCGTCCGGACCGTCACGATGTGCGTCCTGTTCCCAATGCACGCCTGGGCCGCCCCGCGGAGGGCCAAGTTGTCGCTCTCGGTCGCCCCCGAGGTGAACACGATCTCCTCCGGCTTTGCCCCAAGCAGTCCCGCGACCTGGGCGCGCCCCCGCTCCACCGCATCCCGCGCGTCCCTTCCGTGGGCGTGTGTTCGGCTGGCCGGGTTCCCGAAGCGGGTCTCGAAGTAGGGAAGCATCGCCGCAAGGACCCGTTCGTCGACCGGTGTCGTCGCGTGATGGTCCATATAGATCGGCATTTCGCTCATCGGCTTGGCTAAGCCTAGCGTTGTTCTATGCTCCCGCCATGGCAGGAGCGAGCATCCTTTGTGCGACCGATCTAACCTCCGCAGGCCCCCGGACGGTCGACCTCGCGATCGCGACAGCCAAGGCATTTGGCGTCCGTCTCGATCTCGTTCACATCCTCGATGACGCGGACTCCTGGTGGCCCGAATCCCCCGAGCTCCAGGCCGCCGTCGACGCCGCAAAGGAGGACTCGACCCGTCATGAGGCTGTGCTCGAGGCTGAGCTCCAAAAAGAGCAGGCCCGCTGCGTCGCTGCCGGCGTCGAAACTGAAGCGTTTGTGGTCCGTGGCAGGCCGTGGCGCGTCATTCCAGAGCTGGCCGAACAGCGAGGTTCGTTCCTCATCACCATCGGGTCATATGGCTCGAGCGGCCCGCGTTCAGTCGACAGCAAGGGGACGACCGAGCCGGTGCTGGGCTCGACTGCGTCGCGCGTCATCCGCGCAGCCGACCGTCCGGTGTTCATCGCGACCGGCGAAGCGCCGATTCCCGATGGCCTTCAGCGCACCAAGTGGTTTGTCGGCACCGACTTCTCCGCCTCCTCTTTGGCGGCCGTCTCCTGGGCGAAGCGCGCGGCCGCACGCGTCGACGGCGAGTTACACGTGGCCAACGTGGTCATCCCCGCGGGTGGCGAAGAGAAACCCGACGAGGAGCGCACCTGGCGGCAGGTGCTGCGCGACCAAAGCAAAATCGAAGCGGGTCAGAAGCTCTCGGCGTACGTCGAGGAGCACGCGCCCAGCGCGCAGACGCACCAGGTCGTTTCGGCCGATTACGCCTCCCGTGCCATGTGCGACGCCGCCAAAATGGTGACAGCCGATATCCTCGTGGTGGGCACGCATCGGCAAGGGGTACTCGGACGCCTGCTTCTTGGGAGCACCGCGTCTCGCTGCCTCCGCATCTCGCCTGTGCCGGTGCTAATGGTCCCCGAGCAAGCTCGGTAGTCCGTCTAGGCTTTCGGTGTTGTTGTCCCGCTGGTACTGCGAGATGCCGTCCTCACCCTTGCTGTCGGCCCAGCGCTGAAGCTGATCACGTCCGCCCTTGTGCTCGTATATCGGCACGCCATAGCCGCAGGAGTCACTGATGCGGGTCGCGCGAACTCGAATGATCGAGCGCACTCCCGGATACTCGTCGAAGTGCTCGCTCAGGCTTTCGAACTCTGCGTCGTTGGGTTCCACGGCATCACCTACTCCATGTACGCGCACGATGCGGGGCCGGCCGTCGAACGCGCAGAACATGACGCAGATGCGGCCGTTCTCACGCAGGTGCGCGACAGTCTCGACACCGCTCCCGGTGAGGTCCAGGTATGCGATCGTCCGATCGTCGACGACCGCGAAGGTGCCCGCGAGGCCCTTTGGAGACACATTGATGTGCCCGTCCGGGTTCAGCGGCGCGGTTGCCACGAAGAACATCTTTTGCTCCTCGATGAAGGTCCGAAGCTTGTCGTCGATCGCCTCGTGGGTCTTGGTCATGGGCCAACCTTGACACTCACCCGGGGGTACTCTAGATCCCCATATAGGACTGAAACAGTCCCCTATGTAAAGTACTGAAAATGCTGCGCATTTCAAAAATGACTGACTATGCAGTCGTGCTGGCGACGCACCTGGCCGCCGCCGAGGGGCCGCACGCTGCCCGTGACCTGGCGGTGCAGACCCAAATCCCGGAGCCCACGGCGAGCAAGGTGCTGAAGAAGCTGGCTCGCGCCGGGGTCGTCGTTTCGCAGCGTGGGGCCAAGGGTGGCTACGCGCTGGCGCGGTCGCCCGAGCAGATCGGCGTCAACGAAGTCATTGAAGCAATCGAGGGGCCGATTGCCGTAACGGAGTGCTCGGACGAGACAACCGATTCGCTTTGCGAGTACGAAACCAACTGCGGCGTTCGCGCAAACTGGCAGCGAATCAACGTTGCTGTCCAGAGGGCTCTGTCCGAAATCACGCTGGCGGACATGGCGTTCCCCGGCACGGCGGAGCTCGTGCTGATTGCGCGCTCGAGCCAAGAGGCCGAACGACTGCGCGCGGCCGGGCCGATGGAGTAACTCATGTCCGCATCAACCGAACAGATCGATGACATTCTCGAGAAGAAGTACGACGCCGGTTTCGTCACCGACATCGAAGAGGAGTATGCGCCGCCCGGTTTGAGCGAGGACATCGTTGCCTTCATCTCGAACAAGAAGCAGGAGCCCGAGTGGCTGTTAGAGTGGCGCCTCAAGGCGTACCGGCGATGGCTCGAGATGAAGGAGCCTACCTGGGCCAAGGTCAGCTACCCAAAGATCGACTACCAAGAGATGTGCTACTACGCCGCGCCCAAGACGAACGAGGACGCGCCGAAGAGCCTCGACGAAGTCGACCCGGAGCTGCTCGCGACCTATGAAAAGCTGGGGATTCCGCTCCACGAGCGTGAGATCCTTGCCGGCGTGGCGGTCGACGCCGTCTTCGACAGCGTGTCGGTGGCTACGACGTTCCGCGACAAGCTCGCCGAGGTCGGTGTCATCTTCATGCCCTTCTCCGAAGCAGTGAAAGAGCACCCAGAGCTCATCAGAAAGTACCTCGGCTCGGTCGTGCCCGTCTCCGATAATTTTTTCTCTGCGCTCAACAGCGCGGTCTTCAGCGATGGGTCCGTCGTCTACGTTCCCAAGGGCGTGCGCTGCCCCATGGAGCTGTCGACGTACTTCCGTATCAATGCGGCGAACACCGGGCAGTTCGAGCGGACCCTCATCGTCGCTGACGAGGGGAGCTACGTGAGTTACCTCGAGGGTTGCACTGCGCCGATGCGCGACGAGAACCAGCTTCACGCCGCGGTTGTCGAGCTGGTCGCGCACAAAGATGCCCAGATCAAGTACTCGACCGTGCAGAACTGGTATCCGGGCGACGAGAACGGGAAGGGCGGCATCTTCAACTTCGTCACCAAGCGTGGCCTTTGCGAAGGTGCGCGTTCGAAGATCAGCTGGACGCAGGTCGAGACTGGCTCGGCGATCACGTGGAAGTACCCGAGTTGCATTCTCAGGGGCGATGACTCGATTGGAGAGTTCTACTCGGTGGCGTTGAGCAACCACCGTCAGCAGGCGGATACCGGGACCAAGATGATCCATCTCGGCAAGAACACGAGATCCACCATCATTTCGAAGGGGATCAGCGCTGGGCACGGCCACCAGACCTATCGCGGGGGCGTGAAGATCTCTCGTGGGGCGACCAACGCTCGCAACTACACCCAATGCGATTCACTGTTGATCGGCGACAAGTGCGCCGCTCACACGGTGCCGTACGTCGACGTGCGCAACAGCTCATCGAAGCTCGAGCACGAGGCGACGACCTCGCGCATCGGGGAAGACCAACTTTTCTATTGTCGGCAGCGGGGCCTTTCCGAGGAGGACGCGGTGAGCCTCATCGTCAACGGGTTCGCCAAGCAAGTCCTGAAAGAGCTGCCGATGGAGTTCGCAGTCGAGGCGCAGAAGCTCCTCGGCGTCAGCCTGGAAGGAGCTGTCGGTTGATGTTGAAGATCGAGAACCTGCACGTCGAGGTAGACGGCAAGCCCATTCTCAAGGGGATCGACCTCGAGGTTGGGGTGGGGCAAGTGCACGCGCTCATGGGGCCAAACGGTTCCGGCAAGAGCACGCTTTCGTACGTGCTGGCCGGCCGCGACGGCTACGACGTCACGAAGGGGCGTGTGCTCTACAAAGGGAAGGACCTACTCGAGATGGCGCCCGAGCTGCGTGCCGCCGAGGGGCTTTTCCTCGGCTTTCAGTACCCGGTTGCGATTCCAGGTGTGAGCAACATCTATTTCCTGAAGGCCGCCCTCAACGCGATCCGAGCGCATCGCGGCGAAGAGCCACTCGACGCGATCGACTTCATGAAGCTTTCGAAAGAGAAAGCCGCGTTGGTGGAGCTCCCCGACGAGCTCACCAAGCGCGCTGTGAACGACGGTTTCAGCGGTGGCGAGAAGAAGCGCAACGAAATCTTTCAGATGGCTATACTCGAGCCGTCGCTGGCGGTGCTCGACGAGACCGATTCCGGGCTCGACATCGATGCGCTCAAGGTCGTGGCCAAGGGTGTAAACGCCATGCGCAGCCCCGAGCGGTCGATGCTGGTCATCACCCACTATCAGCGACTGCTCGATCACATCGTCCCGGACGTCGTGCACGTATTGATCGACGGCCGAATCGTTCGATCCGGAGACAAGGACCTCGCCAAGCAGCTCGAAGAAAAGGGGTACAGCGAGGTTCGGGACGCGCCGCAGCTGTGACCGACGCTACCCGCCAGACGCTCCTCGGGAGCCTCCCGACCTCGTTCGACACGGGGCCGGAATGGTTGCGCGCACTTCGCGGTCGCGCGGCCGAAGCGCTTCGGGAGCAGGGCCTACCGACGAAGCGCACCGAGGCATGGCGGTTCACACCGGTGCGCTCGGTCGTCAGCGCCGAGTTCTCGCGCGACGACCGCGGCGTTCCCTCGCTTGCGTCGTCGCTCCCCGAAGGTGTCACCGCCCGTAGCTTGAGACAGGTGCTGCAGGCAGAGCCCGAGCTTCTAGAAGGGCGACTCGACCTCGGTGGAGCACCGACGCACTTCGCCGCGCTCAATACCGCGTTGTTCAGTGACGGCCTCTGGATCGACGTTCCGGCGGGCACCATCGTCGAGAGGCCGATCGAGCTCACCCACGCGATTCCCACGTCGTCCGACTCAAGTGTCGTCTACCCGCGGGTTCTCATCACCTTGGGCGACAACGCCGAGCTGACCCTCATTGAAACCTACGCCGGCACCGAAGTCGGGCCGCTCACCAATTCGGTTGTCGAGGTCGACCTCAGCTGCAACGCCAGAATGAGCCACGCGCGCATTCACGAGAACGCCGGCCTGCAGGTGGGCCGGGTGGATGTTCGTCAGGATACCGACAGCACCTATCGCTCGACGGTCGTGACCTTGGGTGGCGCTCTGCTTCGCTTCGACGTTCGTTGCATGCTCCAGGGCAAGGGAGCGGAGTGCCAGCTCGACGGTGCGTATCTGGTCGAGGGCGACGACCACGTCGATCACCATACGACGGTCGAGCACCAGGCTTCGCACTGCCGAAGCGCACAGACGTATCGGGGCATCGTTTCGGGGAAGGGCACAGCGGTGTTCGACGGGCTCGTCGTGGTTCACCGTGACGCCCAGAAAACCGAAGCGCACCAGGAGAACCGCAACTTGCTTCTCTCGGAGACGGCTACGGTTCACACGAAGCCACACCTCGAGATCGACGCAGACGACGTGATCTGCAGCCACGGGGTCACGGTGGGCGCGCTCGATGAAGACCAGCTTTTCTATTTGCGCGCTCGCGGGATTCCCGAAGACCTCGCACACTCAATGCTGACTTATGCGTTCTTGGAGTCGATTGTAGATCGGGTCAGCCACGAGCCGACCCGCGCGCGCATGCGCGAGGCCCTGCTCGCGCGGATGCCCCATCGCGAAGAAATTCGGGGGGTTACATGAGTGAAGTCTCACCCGCGACGCCTTCGAGGCGCGAGCTGTTCGATGTACAGAGTGTACGTGAGGACTTTCCGGCGCTTCATCAGGAGGTGCACGCAAAGCCACTCGTCTACCTCGACAGTGCGGCAACCTCTCTCAAGCCTCAAGCGGTGATCGACGCGGTGGCCGACGTGTACGCGCGGGACTGCGCCAACATCCACCGAGCCGTCCATCTGCTTTCGCAGCGTGCGACAGCCCGTTTCGAGGAGGCACGCGAAAAGGTTCGCAGTTTCGTGAACGCGGCGAAGAAGAGCGAAGTGGTCTTCACGCGAGGGACAACCGATGCGATCAACCTCGTTGCACAAAGCTGGGGACGCGCCTATCTCCGCGAGGGCGACGAGGTCCTGGTGACGGAGCTCGAGCACCACTCCAACATCGTGCCCTGGCAGATTCTCTGCCAGCAAACAGGCGCCACGCTGGTCGTCGTGCCGATCACCGACCGCGGTGAGGTGTTGCGTGAAGCGTTCGAGCAGGAGCTCAGTGATCGAACTCGCTTGGTGGCACTCGCGCACGTCTCGAACGCGCTCGGAACGGTCTTGCCGGTGGCCGAGCTCATCGCGCTAGCGCACGACCGAGGCGCCGTAGTGTTGCTCGATGGCGCGCAGGCCGTGTCGCATGTCGACGTCGATGTGCAGGCGCTCGACTGTGATTTCTATGCCTTCAGCGGGCACAAGCTCTACGGCCCCACGGGGATCGGCGCGCTCTACGGCAAGGAGCGGCTGCTCGAGAGCATGCCGCCCTATCAGGGTGGCGGTGACATGATTCGGTCGGTCACCTTCGAAGAGACGACCTACAACGACCTTCCGTACAAGTTCGAAGCAGGCACACCCAACATCGCAGGTGCAATCGGTCTCGGCGCCGCGATCGACTACTTCACGTCGTTCGATCCGCAGGCCGTGCACGCCCATGAGAACACTGTGCTTCGCTACGCTACCGAGGCGCTCGAGGCGGTCTCTGGCGTACGCTTGATCGGCACCGCGCCTGGCAAGGTGTCCGCCCTTTCTTTCTTGATGGACGTAGCGCACCCGCACGACATCGGCACGATCGTCGATTCGGCGGGCGTGGCGATTCGTACTGGGCACCACTGCGCCCAGCCGGTGATGGAGCATTTCGGTATTGCGGCGACCGCGCGCTTGTCACTCGGCATGTACAACACCACCGACGACGTCGACGCGCTGCTTGATGCGCTTCGAAAAGTGCAGGAGATATTCGGCTGATGGACCTGCGCGAGCTCTACCAAGAGGTGATCCTCGATCACGGCAAGAACCCGCGGAACCACAGGTTCCCTGAACCGCACAACCGGGAAGGGCGCGGGTACAATCCACTGTGTGGCGACAAGGTCACGCTTCGCTTGCAGTTGGACGGGGACACCATCACCGACGTCGGATTCGTCGGGCAGGGATGCGCCATCTCGCAGGCTTCGTGCTCCACCATGACGCAGGCGATCAAAGGCAAGACGCTCCCGGAAGTGGAGGAGCTGTTCTCGAAGTTCCACACGATGCTTACCAGCGACGAAGGGTCCGACGACTTGGAAGCGCTCGGCAAGCTTGCAGTATTCGCGGGCGTCCGGGAGTTCCCGATGCGCGTCAAATGCGCCACCCTCGGCTGGCACACTCTCAACCAAGCCCTCGGCGACGCGGGCGGCGAAGCGACGACGGAGTAGAGTGATGGGCGACGACATCGAACATTTGAAGATCCACAAGATCGAGCCGCGGTCCACATCCGACCACGTATTCCTGCCACAGGCCGCCGCACATCAGCCGCCTCCCGAGCCCGTCAGCGAGGCTTACGCAGGGACCGGCGAAAAGGCGACCACGCCGATCGATCCAAAGGAGGTCGAAGCCGCTGTCATCGCAGCTCTGCAGACGATCTACGACCCCGAGATCCCCGTGGACATCTACGCGTTAGGGTTGATCTATGGCGTCGAAGTGAGTGAAGACGGTCGCGCCGAAGTCCGGATGACCCTCACCGCGCCTGCCTGCCCAGTGGCGGGCGCCCTCGTCGAAGAGGTCGCCGAAAAGGCGGGCCAAGTCGAAGGCGTCTCGACTTCACACGTCGAGCTCGTCTGGGACCCGCCGTGGAGCCCGGACCTGATGAGCGAAGCGGCGAAGCTAGAACTAGGGATGCTGTAGCTGCTCGGCAGTGAACGTGCCGGTCCAAGACGCCTACGTCTTCTGCCCTGCGAACTGATCTTCCTTCTGCTTGAACAGCACGTTGAAGCTCGTCAGTGAGCCGTAGCAGCCTGTGATGTACTGCTGGAGCTGCACCTTTTCCTCGTCGCTTAGGGTCTTGTTTCCGTTGACCTTCTGTTCGAGCACGCGGAGCTTGTCACGGACCATCACGATCTTCTTGAAGAATACGTCGATGGGGATGCGCTTCTCCTGCGTTCCCTCCTTGCCGGGGACCAGGACTAGCTCTCCGTCGCTCCAGCGGTCTCCGATTTCGACATCGCGCAGACCGAGCTCGTCGAGAAGCACCTCGCGCAGGACTTGTCGGAAGGTTTCTTGATCCATGTCGATTCCAATCTCCGAGGGAATGATGGGCCGCGGCTGTGGAGCCGGCTCGTCCCGATGTCGCCGTGGGGTGCCGGCCGCGGACTTGCGTTTGAGCGCTTGGTCCCAGGGCGTGTCTTTGGACTTGTGACTCGAACAGGTCGCCATGTCCTTGAGCGGCCAACAACCTTGCCCGAGACGACAATCGCCAACCCACGACGCATCCGGCTCTTCGCGCTTGCGAATATACCACCCGCACGATCCGCAACGGCCTGAAAGGTCCCGGCTCACGTGGGGGAGCGTAGGGCAGCGGGAGGGATCAATCCAGCGTCTCCCGCACGAAATCCGCGTACCCTTGTCCGGCCTCGGCGTAGAGGTTGAATGCAGCGTCGACTCCGTTCTCCTCCAGCTCTCGGACTTGGTCGTCGTGCTTTGCGGTAGCCGTCACCACGAGGTCGAACTTCTGCCTGAGCGCATGAAGCTCGGCGGCGGCGACGAGGTTCGCCCTGTGATTCGGCAGCGCCAACATGGCGCGTCTGAGCTTGCCCTCGTTGATCACTCGCTCGCAGAAGTCCAAGTCGGTGGGGTCGCCGCGCACCACGTTGCGCCCGTTCTCGACATGTCGCTTCACGGTGTCCGGATTGACGTCTACCCCGACCAACCGGTCTCCGAGCTCGCCCACCAAAGCGTCGTAGGTTCCCGTGCCGACTCGTCCCATTCCCAAGACCAGCACCTCGGCGTTGGGCACATAGACCGGCCGTTCCTCCGGGAGACGTCTATCGGACTGGTAGCGCAGGAGCCTCGACCGAAGGCGGTTGTAGATGGCCGGCGCGGCGGAGTTGACCGGTGCTCCGATGATGAACGTTGCTGCCATGGCCACCGCGATGATGACCAGCCACTGGCTGCTCAGCCATCCGGTCGAAGCGCCGACTGCCGCGACGATGAGGCCGAACTCGCTGTAGGTCGACAAGCCCAACGACGCCATCATCGAGGTGCGTGCTCGAAGGTCAAAGCGGGTGAGAAGGCCAAAGAAGAGCGCTGTCTTGAAGGGGAGCAGCGCGACCAGCAGGAGCGCGATGCCGAGGTCCGGAATGCTCGGGATGCCGTGAAGACCAATGCTGAGGAAGAAGCCGACGAGCAAGAGGTCTTTGAAACCCAGCAGCGACCCAGCCATCTCCTTGGCCTTGGGATGGTCCGCGACCAGCATGCCGAAGATCAACGCCCCCAGATCTCCCTTCAGGCCCACGAGCTCGAACAGCCCGAAGCCTGCGAAGGTCATCATGATCCCGAACAGCAACAGCAGCTCACCGTGGCCGCTCTTTTGCATCAGCCATTTCAAGACGTGGCGTCCGGGAAGCAGCGCCAACAACGCGACGGCCCAGGGCGACGGCAACTGTCCTTTGGAGGCGGCTAGGAAGACCACGGCAATCATGTCCTGCATGATCAGGATGCCGATCGCCGTCTGCGCGTGGAGCGAGGCAGACTGTCCCTGCCCCTCGAACACCTTGACGGCAAACACCGTGCTCGAAAAGCTCAGGGCAAGCGCCACCAGAGCCGCGGTCCCGAGGTCGAGTGTCCCGAAAGCTTCGAAGGGGAGCGCGAAAAGGAGCAGTCCGAAGACGGCAACCGTGACTGCCATGTGTATCGTGGCGCCGGCCCATACAGCTGGGCCCAACAGCGTGCCGACGCGCAGCTTGAGGCCGATCGAGAACAGCAGAATGGTGACGCCGAGCTCGGCGGCATCCTCGAGGTCGGGGGTCGATACGTAGCCGGCGAGGTTGAGGCCGAAGCCGGCAAGCAGGAACCCGACGAGCGGTGGCAGACCCACGAATCGCACGCCGAATCCGAGAACGAAGGCGACGGAGATCATGATCGGACACTGATCCACGGGGGTGCTCCTCTCGCGAGCTTCTAGACTCGCCGCCCTCAGACCCGGGC
>QMMB01000017.1 GCA_003647035.1 Deltaproteobacteria bacterium
CGCTGCTCTGCCCCGAGCCGGGATCCACGGCCCAGGACGAGGGCTCCTCGCTATCGTTGGTGAGGACTATGTTGTCGAACGCGACCGGGGTTTCTGGCGCCGCGGCTGGCGGCTCTTCGGGTGCCTCGGGCGGCTCCGGGCGCGCCTTGAAGGTTTTGGGCTTCGGCGGGGGCTTCACCGGTTCGGGCTCGACCGGCTCCTCGGGCTCGGGCGGGACGGGGTCGTCCTCGATGATTGTGATCGCCACGGCATCTGGCGAGTCTTGGATGCCCGGCCCCTTCGCGACGCCGGGCATCACACCGAGAAACAACGCGTGGGTCGCAATCGCGAGCACGACCCAGGCTATTTCGAGCGCCCAAGACGCGGGTTTCTCGAGCGGAGTGGACATCGGATCGGCGGCAGCGCCCGTCAGCGTCCAATCTCCTCGGGACGCACGTTGATCGCGAACTTGGTGATGTGCTCTTGGCGCAGGATGTCGATCACCTGGACCACATTCGCGTGTGCGACCCGGCCGTCGGCCGCGATCACGGCCCGCAAGTCCTCATCCACATCGCGTGCCGCGCGTACCCGCGTTCGAAGCTCTTCAGGGGTGACCGGGATGGTGTCGAGGAAGATGTTGCCGCTGTGGTCGATCGACACTGCAAGGGTAGCCGGTATCTGTTCGCCCGTCGCTGCCTTGGGGAGCTCCATCGGAATCGTCTTCGAGACGATGGCGGTGGCCGTGACCATCAGGATGATCAACAGCACGAGCACGACGTCGACCAAAGGAGTGACGTTGATGTCCGTGATCAAGTCGTCGTCGCCGTGTGGCGAACCGCCTGCCATGACTAGTGGTTCCCTCTGCGCTCGCGGCCCTTCAGATGGGCGAGCAGGTCGCGGCCAAGCGCATCGGCCCAGGTGAGCCGATACCGAATCAATCGCTGAAAGTAGTTGTAGAAGGCCACGGCGGGGAGCGCGACGAGGAGGCCAATGGCGGTCGCAACCAGTGCTTCACCGACCTCGGTCATCAAGCCGCTCGTCACCTTGCCCGCCGCCTGATCGAGGACGTGGAACGCCTTGATGACGCCGATGACGGTTCCGAGCAGTCCGACGAACGGTGCGTTGTTGCCGACCGTGCCGAGAAAGCCGAGGTTACGCTCCATCTGCGTGCGGGCGATCGAGGTCGCACCGGCTAGACGCTCTTCTACCGCCGCTGAGCCATCGTCGACCACTTCGATGCCCGAGTAAACGATTTTGGCCTGGAAAGACTCGGACTGGGACAGGCGCTCGCGCGCGCCGGCGATGTCATCCTTGGCGAGGAACAGCCGCAGGTCCTCCTGGAGCTTCCGCACGTCCTCGCGAGAGGCGAAGAAGTAGTAGACTCGCTCGAAAATGATCGCGACTCCGATGACGGAGAGGAGCACGAGTAGCCACATGACCCACGTGGCGCCAAGCATGGCGAACGCTGTGAGTCTCTCTTGAATGTCGATCATACTTTTCCTCGGGTAGAAGCGCGCTTTTAGCCGGTCTTGGGGGGGTGTGCATCCCGCTTGAGAATCTCCCGCACCAATATGGTCGCGTAGGAGCCGGGGGGTAGGGTGAAATCGAGATCCACCGTATTGTCGCTCACAGTAACGCCTATTTGGGGCACTGGAATGCGGGCGAAACGGCGAGTTCCCGGAGCCACCCGCTTCCACTTCCCGAGCTGCTCGAGGGTTAAACCCACCTCCCGCAGGAGGGCTTCCTCGCGGAGGCGGGCCTCGCCCTCCGGCCAGCGCATCTTTGCGCCGAACATGGGCCCCGTGGGGCTGAGCTCCCAGGCATCCGCGCGCGCCTGAGTTTCTTGGAGGTCGGTCGCCGTGAAGAGGCCACCGGAGTGGTGCTTCTTCACGACGTCTCCCTCGAAAATCTGTCCCAAGGTCGAGGTTTGCACCCGCTCGGCGACGCAGCGATTGAAGAGTTGGGACTGCAGGGCGGACATCTGTAGCTTTCGCTGAAAGCCACTTTGCGGCGCGCGGGCCTCGCCAAGCACCCACCGCAGCGCCCGCTCCGCGTTGTCGCCTTCTCGGCCAAATCGCTGTTCTCCGTAGTAGTTGGGTAGCCCCCGGGTCTCGATCTCCTCCAACACACGGCGCAGGTCCTCTATTCTCGACGGGTCCATTTGCCGAAGGACGATGTGGAATCGATTCGCCTCGAGGTGACCCGTACGCAACTTTTGCGAATGTGGCGCCGCCTCCAGAACCCGAATGCCCGCGACCTTCGCGTCGGTCAGCGCTTCCGGGGTTGTTCCCCAGACGCTGATCCACTGCCGGGTGATCGCGTGTCGATCCTTGAGGCCCGCCCAACCGGCGGCTTTTGGATCGGCGCCGACGCTCTCGCACAGCGCGCGTACGGCCTCCTTCGTCGTGAGCTCGCGCTTTTCGATGAAGGCGAAAATATGGTCGCCGGTGCCACTCGGCGGATACGAGGGAACCTCTTCGACCTGGAAGTCCTCGGGGGTCGATCGGAACTCGGCTTCGATGGGGTCGACGGACGTCGTTAGATAAGGAAGGGTCATGCCTCGGCGCTTCCTGTAGACCATCGCCGCGTGATTGGGTAGACCCCATTCGTGACCGCCGACGTGTCGACGCGCATCGAGCGCGCTTTGCAGCAGCAACTCGAGGCGGGGCGGGAATCGGGCGTGTTCCCGGGGGCCAGTGCCTGCGTCGCGCTGTGGCGAGGGGAGGCTTGGTCGTATGTCGACGGGGTGGCGGGGACGCGCGCCGGAGACTTGACTGCAGTGGGGACCGATACCCTCTACGATCTGGCGTCGCTCACCAAGCCGTGGGTGGCGATGGCGGCGCTGCGGCTGCATCAAGCTGGCGTCTTCGACCTCGGTGCCCGAGTAGACGAGCTCATCCCCGAAGCAGGGGGATTGTCAGTAGGCGCACGCAACTGGGAACAGATGCTGAGCCATCGCTCGGGCTTGGAGGCTTGGGTGCCGTTCTACGAGACCCTGAGCGCGGAGCCCGGCAGCGATGCGGCGCGTGCGTGGATCTTGGCGGAGCTTCTGCCCCGCTCCGACGCAACCAAGGTGGGCACTTCGGTCTATAGCGATCTCGGCTACATCCTCGCGGGGGTCGCTATGAGCCGTGCCGCGGGCCGGCCCCTAGACCAAGTCGTCGCACAGAGCGTGGCGTCTCACCTCGGCCTGGATGACACCGTCTTCTTTGGCGCCAGCCGCCCGGAGTCGGGCTGGAAGGCACGGTGCGCGCCCACAGGATGGTCGCCCTGGCGCGAGCGAATCCTCGTAGGGGAGGTGCACGACGACAACTGCGCCGCGTTCGGTGGCGTGGCGGGGCATGCGGGGATGTTCGGGGTCGCCCGCGGTGTCGCGATGTTTGGCGCCGCGTGCGTGGGCGCATGGCGGGGTAGGCGCGGGGCTTCGGAAGAAGAGCTCATCCGGCACGCGACTGCTGTCCGGCCCGGGGGCACACACCGCCTTGGCTGGGACGGCAGGTCTGCCGAGGGAAGCGCCGCCGGCTCGCTCATCGATGCGGACGCCTTCGGGCATCTCGGGTTCACGGGTACGTCGCTGTGGTGTGACCCGCGCCGGCAGCTGGTCGTCGTGTTGTTGACCAATCGCGTTGCGATCTCCGACGACAACGCTGCGATTCGGGCCTTTCGCCCCGCGTTTCACGACGCCGTGATCTGCGCGTTCGACGGCAACTAGCCGGCCAGCGACCGCAGCCGGTCGAGGAGCTTCGAGTTGGTTTCGTAGGACAGGGCGTTGCCCGATGCGCGGGCCATCGCGCGTGGATCGCCTACCAGCACGACCAGCTTCTTCGCACGTGTGAGCGCCGTATAGAGTAGAGCGCGGTTGAGCAACATGAAATGGGCATTGTGCAAGACGATGACGGCGGCGGGGAACTCGCTTCCCTGCACCTTGTGAACGGTGCACGCGTAGGCCAAGGAAATCGCGTCGAGCTCGTCTGCCTTGTACTGCACTTCGCGTCCGTCGAATCGCACAAAGGTCACGCCACCCTCGATTCGAATCACCTCGCCGAGGTCGCCGTTGAAGACCTCCTTGTCGTAGTCGTTGCGAAGCTGCATCACCTTGTCGCCGCAACGAAACGAGGTGGGAGCGGCGTTCTGCTGCGTACTTGGATTGAACGCTTCTTGAAGCACCTCGTTGAGCTTGATCGTGCCGAGCGGGCCGCGCCTCATCGGGGTCATGACTTGGACATCAGCGAGCGGGTCGAACCCATACGCGACCGACACACGTCGAAGTGCCTGGACGAGACGTTCCGTGATGGTGTCCGAGTCGGTCGCCGCGATGATGAACAGGTCCCCGTCGCCTTTCGTGCCCGTAGGGGTTGGTTCGGGGAGTCTTCCCTCGAGAACCGCGTGGGCGCCCCGGACGATCGCGCTTTGCTGGGCTTGCCGGAAGACTTCGTGAAGGCGGACCGTCGTGCAGATTCGGGATGCGATCAGGTCGCGCAACGGCTGGCCGGGGCCAACAGGCGGAAGTTGATCGATGTCGCCCACGAGCGCGAGCGTGGAATTTGCAGGAATCGCAGCCAGGAGCTGCGACGCGAGTCGAATGTCGAGCATCGACGCTTCGTCGACCAGAATGAGATCCGCTTCGAGCGGTAGGTGTCGGTTGCGGTTGAAGTGCCCGGTGGCTGGGTTCCATTCGAGAAGGCGATGAATCGTCTTGGCCTCGATGCCTGCCGCCTCGGACAGACGCTTCGCAGCGCGTCCTGTCGGCGCGCACAAGGCCACCCGTCGGTCGAGCGCGGCATGGGCCTGAACGATGGCGCGGACCGTCGTCGTCTTTCCGGTGCCCGGCCCGCCGGTGAGGACGAGAAGGTGTGTGCCGAGCGAAGCCTCCACCGCGCTTCGTTGCGTGTCGCTGAGCGTATGATCGTATGTCTTGAGGGGCTGCTTCACCTTGGGGCGGTTCGCGAGGGCGGCCAGCGCGCCGGCGACGGTGACTTCCGCGCGATGCAGCAGCGGGGGGTACACCGCGTCGTCTTCGATGGTGACCAGCCCTCGCGCCTGCAGTTGTTGCAGCGCGTCTTCGAGAGCCTCGGAAGGAACGTCGAGTTGCTCGAGCCCGTCGTGGAGTTGGGGCCGCGTCGCGAAGACGTGACCCTCGTCGACCGCCTTGCCGATGAGGTGCAACACGCCGCCTTGCACGCGCCTCAAGTCATCGCCTGCGATACCGAGCGCCTCGGCGATCCGATCGGCCGTGCGAAAGCCGATGCCGCGGATCTGTTCCGCGACGATATACGGATCGTCCCGGACGACTCGCGGAGCATCCGCGCCGTACTTGCGGACGATTTCGCGCGCGGTCGCGGGGCCCATTCCGAGGGCGTGCAGAAAGCTCATCGTTTCTGCCTCGACGCGCCGTTGGCGAACGGCCTTGGCGATCGATTCTGCCCGCCTCTTGCCGATGCCGGACACCTCGCGCAGCCGCGCCGATTGTGTGGCGATGATATCGAGGGTCTTCGGGCCGAAGCGCTCGACGAGCCGCGCGGCCAGGGCAGGGCCGATGCCTGGGATCAGCCCGGAGCCGAGGTAGCGGATCACGCCTTGCTCCGTGGACGGAATGGTCGGTGTGAAGGAGATGACACGGAAGCGCGCCCCATAGACCGCGTGCTGGGTCCACCGGCCCACCAGTCGAACATTCTCCCCGGGAGCGATTTGGCCGAGGTCGCCAACCGCGGTGTGGGAGGGGGATAGCTCGGCGTCCGCGTCGGAAGCGAGACGGATCACCGCAAACCTCCCGTCATCACTTCGGAAAAGCACGTCCTCGACCACGCCTTCGAGGACCTCGTCTGATGCCTGCGACCCCACGATTCCGGGGGAATCTATCAGCCTTGGCCTCTCGACGTCCTGCTGTTGTGGTTTCCTCGGAAACATCCGTTAGTGTTAAAGTCAGCCCAGATTTGGATCGGAGAGGGGATGACGACCCAGCCTCGGATGAGCGCACCTATAGGTAGACTGCAGATTCGGACCTCAGAACGCCGACCGCGCCGAGCTTCGGGAGCGGGACGCTGGAAGCCGGTCGAAGGTCCGGCGGAGGCCGAGGTGGCCGAAGCCGACGAGGCGGGCGCCGAGGGCGAGTGCCCCCGGTTCTACCCATTTGCGTTGCGTGTAACCGACGAGAGTAACGACTAACCGGGAAGCCGGGAGCGTTGCGCGAGAAACGAGCGATTGGTAAGAGCGCTCGATGGCTCCAACTACGATCGCGATCCTCGGAGCCAAAGGGGGCGTGGGCACTTCTCTCTTCAGTGCGAACTTGGCGATCTATCTGGCGACGATCGGTAAGCGGGTGCTGGCCATCGATGCGGACCCGTCCGGGGCAGACCTTCGCGCAATGCTCGGCATCGGTCCGCGTGTCGCGCCTTACGTGGCGCCCACGCCTGCATTCGGGGCGGAGGGCAGCTCGGCGACGGCCCTCGACTGCGATTCGGTCAACACGCTTCCTTCGCGTGAGCCGGTGGATGGACCCATTGCAAGCCTTCAACTCTTGGACGCAGGTCTCAGTGAACCGCACCGAGGCAGCGCGCGCCGGAGCTCGCTACGAGAGCTCGGGCGCCGGGTGGCGAAACAGGACGCCGACTTTGCGGTCGTCGACCTAGGGTCGGCGGCTACGGATGCGGCGATTCGTTTTTGGTGCGCTGCGCCCCATCGTCTCGCGTTGACCATGCCGGAGCCCAATGCGGTAGCCGGCTTGTACCGCCTGGTCCGCAAGACATTCGCGGCCATGGCTCTCGAACGCGTGTCCGAGGAACGGCAACGGGACGCGCTTCACGCGGCGTTGACGAAAGCCGGTCAAACACCTGCACCGTCGGACATCGCGGCGCTCGTGCATCAAGAGTGGCCAGACCTTGGACACGCTTTGCAAGACTGCATGAACACGTTGCAATTCCCGTTCATCGTCAATCAAGCGCGCATGCGCGCGGATCTGGAGCTTGGCGATCAGATCACGGTTGCGGTGCGTCGGCGCTACGGCGTGCCCTTGAAGTACCTAGGCTATGTCGAGCACGACGACGCGGTTCGAACGTCCTCGCGCAAGCGGCGGCCGCTTCTTCTCGAGAGCCCGGGCAGCCGGGCGAGCCGCAACATCGAAAAAATCGCGCGACGGCTCTTCGCGTCGCAGGACAGTCGCAGGGACCGGGCGCCATGGCGTGACGTGCCGCCGAGCTCGCACCATGATGTGCTTGAAGTCGAGCGCGGCGCCACCGACGAGGAGATCCGGCGGGCGTACAAGCGCATGTGCGGCGTGTTCGACCAAGAGAATCTCGTGACGTTCGGACTGCTCGACGCGGAGGGGGTCGATACGGCGCGTGCCCGGATCGACGAGGCCTATGACGTCCTTCTCGATCCAGCTCGCCGACGACCCTATGAGATCTCCGTATTCCCCGAAGCTGACGAAACCAAGGCCGAGGCCGAACAGGAACAGGTCCCGGCCGGCGAATTGCCGCCGGCCCCGAGCATCACACCGGACACCGAGTTCGGCGGGGCGCTTCTTCGTGCCGTGCGGGAGTCCCAAGGCACCAGCCTCCAACAGATCAGCGAGCGAACGAAAGTGAGCCTCAACTACCTGCGATGCATCGAGGAAGACGAGTTCGACCAGCTGCCGGCGGCCGTGTATGTGCGGGGCTTCGTCACCGAGGTAGCCAAGTGCCTGAGGCTCGACCCGGAGCAGGTGAGTCAGAGCTACCTGCGGCGTTACAAAGCTCGGATGGAAGACCAGGGGCAGAGCGCGTGAATGGGGCTCGCCCGCCTCTGGTCCTCGCGTCCGCATCACCGCGTCGGCGCGAGATCTTATCGTCGCTCGGCGTTGTCATCGAGGTGCAGCCGAGCGAAGCCGACGAACGAGGCATCGAGGTCGAAGACGACGTCGAATTCGTACGCGCCGCCGCTCAGATGAAACTGCAGAGTGTGCTCGGCACCTGCCGGTACGCATCGGCGTACGTTCTCGCGGCGGACACCATGGTCTGCGTCGACGGGCAGCGATTGGGCAAGCCCGTCGACGATGCCGACGCCATCCGGATGCTACAGCTCCTAGTGGGGCGCGACCACATCGTTCGAACCGCGATCGCGCTCGGTAGAGTTGGGGAGGGCGTGCTGGAATGCCGCGTCGTAGAAACCCGAGTTTGGTTCAGGCCGGCGTCGCGCGGCGACCTCGAGCGCTATGTCGCGGCCGGTGAGAGCCGCGACAAGGCGGGGGCCTACGGCATCCAAGGGCTTGCAAGTGGCTTCGTCACGCGACTCGAAGGCTCGTACACCAATGTGGTCGGCCTTCCCGCTGCGGAGGTATTGGCTCTGCTCATCGAACACGGCGCACTCGGTCAATGGCCATGACTCACGACATCGCTGGCGCCATGGACAGCGTCCGGGAGCGCGTCGGGCGCGCGTGCGAGCGCGCGGGGCGAGACGCCACCGCGGTGCAGCTCATCGCCGTTTCCAAGGGGCAGTCCGAGGCGGCGATTCGCGCCGCCTACGAGGCGGGGATGCGCGTGTTCGGCGAGAACTATGCCCAGGAGCTTGCCACCAAGGCGTGGGCTCTGGGTGATTTGCCGGACCTCCATTGGCGCTTCATCGGGCATCTGCAACGCAACAAGGTCAAGATCATCGAGGGGGCGCGGGCTACCGTTGACACCGTTGACAGCGTCCGGTTAGCGCAGGCGATTTCGGTTCGCGCGACCGCGCGCGCGATGGACGTCGACGTGCTGATTCAGGTCAACGTCGGTGGCGAGGCCCAGAAGTCGGGCTGCACGCCCGACGGAGTGCCGCGACTGGTCGAAGCGGTGCGCGCCTTGCCCGGGGTCACGCTACGCGGGCTCATGACTGTTGCGCCGCATCTCGAGGACGTGGAAGCCACCCGGCCGTTCTTCGCCTCTCTGCGAACGTTGGCAGAGGCGAACGGGCTGTCGGAGCTGTCGATGGGGATGACGCATGACCTCGAGCAAGCGGTCGCGGAGGGCGCGACGATGATTCGGATCGGGACGGCGATCTTTGGGCCGCGGTCCCCGGCTACGCGCTAGTCGCCGGTGCCCTCGGCGATTTTGCCGAGCTCGAGCGAGCGACGTGTCGCGGCGCGTACGGCGCCGGCAATCGCGTCCGAGAAGCCTGCTGCCGCAAGAGCGTCTAGACCCGCGCGCGTGGTGCCACCAGGGCTCGTCACCCGCTCTCGCAACACCTCTGGCGCTTCGTCCTCGTCGAGAAGAAGACGCGCCGCGCCGAATACCGTCTGGGATGCGAGGCGAAGCGCCGTTTCTTCCGGCAGCCCCTCGCGCGCGCCGGCGTCGCGAAGGGCTTCGATCATAGCGAACACGTACGCTGGCCCGGATCCGCTCAGGCCAGTCACCGCGTCGATCTGGTCCTCGGGAACCCGGACCGAGATGCCTACGCTTCGAAAGAGCGTCTCGGCCAGGCCGAGGTCGTCGTCGGTCGCGTGGCTTCCTGCTGCGATTGCCGTTGCTCCCGCGCCGACGAGGGCCGGGGTGTTCGGCATGGTGCGCACGACGCGCGACCCATCGGGAAACGCCCGCTCGATCATACCGGTCGAGATGCCAGCGGCGATCGAGATCACGAGCGTGTCCGGGCGCATCGCAGTGGCAAGCCCGCAAAGGACCTGTGGCAACACCTGAGGCTTCGTCGCGAGCACGACGACCGTTGCCTTCTTCACCGCTTCCGCATTGTCGCCGGTGACACCGATCTCGAGCTCGGCTTCGAGCGAACGCAGCCGAGCCTCGTCCGGGTCGGCGGCGATGATTCTGTCCGAGGAGACCGTGCCCGTGCTGATCAGGCCTCGGATGAGTGCGCCGGCCATGTTGCCGGCCCCGATGAAAGCAATCGTGTGTTCCACTGACATGCCGCGCGGCATACCACACAACCTACACGGACGATACGGCACGAGGGAGCGCTACACGCAGGCGGCCTCGACGTCGTCGATCTCTTTGGGAATGTCGCCGGTGAGCACATCGTTCCCGCCCTCGCTAACCACCAAGTCATCCTCGATGCGGATACCGATTCCGCGCCAGCGTTCGTCCACGCCTTCCGCATCGGTGGCGATGTAAATCCCTGGTTCGACGGTCAGCACGAAGCCCGGCTCGAGAGGGCGGTGCTTGCCGTCGACGTAATAGTGGCCGACGTCATGCACATCCATGCCGAGCCAGTGTGAGGTCCGGTGCATGTAGAAAGGTTCGTACTTCTTGTCTTCGATCAGCCCGTCCACCTCACCCTCGAGCAAACCGATCTCGACCAACCCTTCGGTGATCGCACGAACGGCCCGATCATGAATAGCTTGCAGCGTGACTCCGGGCTTCACCGCGTCGATGCCCGCCTTCTGAGTGTGAAGCACGACCTCGTAGACGGCGCGTTGCTCGTCAGAGAACCGGCCGTTCACGGGAAACGTCCTGGTGACGTCACTCGCGTAGTAGCCGAGCTCGCAGCCTGCATCGATCAGCACTAGCTCGCCGTCATTCAGGACCCGGGTGCCTGCTCGATAATGCAGAATCGTCGCGTTGGGCCCCGATCCGACGATGCTCTCGTACGCGGGTCGCTCGCTCCCGTGCTTCCGAAAGACGTGGAGGAGCTCGGCGTCGAGTTCGTATTCGTGCATCCCTGGCTGCGTGATCTGCATCGCTCGCAGATGGGCCTCCTTGGTGATCGCTGCGGCCTGGCGCATCGTCGCCAGCTCGTCTTGGCTCTTGCGCAGACGCATCTCGTGCAGGTACACCGACGAATCGATGATCACTTCGGGCGCCGTCACTCCGCGCCGTTCGCCTCGGCGAAGCAAGTTCAGGCAGTCAAAGAGCTGGGCGTCGGCTTGGTCGTTCTGTGCGAGCCGGTAGTGAAGGCGTTCGACGTTGCCGAGATAATCGGGGAGCCTCTTCGCGAGCTCGTCGATCGGAAATGCGGCATCGGCCCCGAAGGCCTGCACAGCGCCTTCGACGCCGGCACGGGGCCCGTCCCAAATTTCGCGCTCCCGCTTCTTCGGACGGACGAACAGAACCACGCGATGCTCCTCGTGCTGGTTCGTCAACACGAGGACGCTCTCGGGTTCGTCTAGGCCGGTCAGGTAGTAGAGGTCACTGTCTTGTCGGTACGCGTGCTCGACGTCGCGGTTGCGGACCGCGAGGGGGGCCGAGGGAAACACAGCGACACCGTCTCCAATCGCTTCGAGAAGCTGCGTGCGGCGTGCTTCGAACTCCGACATCAAACCAGCCTAGCAGTTACCTTCGCGGCTGCATCTGGCCACTCTTGTAGCGGCTCCAGTAGCTCTTGAGCGCTTCGCTGACTTTGCCGCTCAGCAACAGTGCGCCCAGGATGTTTGGGAAGGACATGCCGAGGATCATGAGGTCCGAGAAGTCGATCACGTTGCCGAGCTTCAGCACCGAGCCGAATACGACGAAGCCGAGGAACAGCACCTTGTAGACCATTGAAAACTGTGCGCCGAAGAGAAAGGTCCAACAGCGTTCGCCGTAGTAGCTCCACGAGATCATGGTCGAGAACGCGAACAAGAAGACCGCCAGGCTGAGCACCTTCGGGAACCAAGGAAGGACGGTCGCGAATGCCTTCGAGGTCATCAGCACGCCTTCTTCGCCGCCGCCTTCGTGGGCGCCGGTGATCACCACGACCAGACCCGTCATGGTGCACACGACGATCGTGTCGATGAAGGGCTCGAGCAGGGCGACGATTCCTTCCCGGACGGGCTCATCGGTGGCGGCAGCAGAATGCGCGATCGAGGCCGAGCCCACGCCGGCTTCATTGGAGAAGGCTGCGCGGCGGAAGCCCGTGACGAGCACTCCAAGCATTCCGCCGAAGCCCGCTTCGGGTGAGAACGCTTCGCCGATGATCTTGCCGAACGCAGGGGCGATTTGGTCGAAGTTCGAGATGACGATGAAAAGGCCGGCAAGCAGATAGATGCCGCACATGGCGGGGACGATGAAACTCGCGACTCGTCCGATTCGGCGAATGCCTCCGATGATCACGATGCCAACGAGGAAGGCGAGAATGATGCCGTATGTGAGCGCCCCCCAGCCGCCAGCGAAGATCGGTAAGACGTTGGCGACCTGCGCGTAGCTCTGGTTCGCTTGAAACATGTTTCCGCCGCCGAAGCTTCCGCCGACGCACATCAAGGCGAACAGGATGGCGAGAAACCGGCCGAGCCGCGGCAGGCCGAGCTGGTCGAGACCGCGATCGAGGTATCGCATGGGCCCACCGAGGACGTGTCCGTCGTCCCCGACCTCTCGATACATCTGCCCAAGAGTGCATTCGACGAACTTGGACGACATGCCAAGGAAGCCCGCGACGATCATCCAAAAGATCGCGCCCGGTCCGCCGACGGCCACCGCCACCGCAACGCCCGCGATGTTCCCGAGACCGACCGTCGCCGACAGGGCGGACGAGAGGGCTTGGAAATGCGTCACCTCGCCCGGGTCGTCGGGGTTGTCGTAGTGCCCGGTCGTCACGACCAACGCGTGCTTGAAGGCGCGGATGTTGATGAAGCCGAAACGCAGCGTGAAGAAGGTGGCGCCGGCGATGAGCCAAAAGACGATAAACGGGAGCTTCAAGTCACCGTCTGCGCCGTTGTCCCAGAAGATCAGGTCGAAGAAGAGCACCTGCGCGATCGGGCCAACCACGTTCGCCCCGAAGCCCTGATCGACTGAGGTCAGCACGGCGCCGATGCCCGCCTCCCGCGCAGCCTCAGCCTCGGCGAGCGCCAACCCTGGCCACAAACCAACCGATAAGGCGGCAATTGCTCTCAGGCGCTTCCCCATCCCCCGGGGCCAACCATGGCACAACACTGTAAATCTCTCCAGTTTTAGCTTTGCCGGAATGTTCGTGTATGGATGAAGTTTTGCAATACTGAGGAGATGGGGCTCGTACGCACAATCCCGTTCTTAGTGGTCAGCATTTTGGCCACGCCTTGTCTCGCCGGCGCGCAGTGCTCGACGGACGATCTCGATATGGACGGGGTACCGGACGTGTGCCCGGCTGGGTCGAACTACATCGAGGGGACCTCGGCGGGAGAAACACTGCGCGGGACCAACGGGCCGGATTGTATCTTCGGCTTAGGCGGCGACGACCTCATCCGTGGCCGGAACGGAGACGACTACATCTGTGCCGGTGACGGGGCGGACGTAGTCATCGCCGGCGGGGGCAACGACACGATCTTCGGTGAAGGTGGCGACGATGATCTAGGCGGGGGCCCCGGCAGTGACTTCATCGACGGGGGCGATGGAAATGATGATCTGCAGGGAGCCGCTGGGGACGACACCGTCAACGGAGGACCAGGCGACGACCAACTCTTGGGTGGCTCGGGAGCCGATGCACTGAGCGGCGAGGACGGAGACGACACCCTGGGTGGCGGTGGTGGCAACGACGCGCTCAGCGGCGGCAACGGCACGGACACCCTCGATGGAGGGGGGGGGACCGATACCTGCGTGGAGGAAGTTCCCGGAACTGCGGATCGGCTGAGCAGCTGTGAGGTCATAACGTATGCGGCGGTGAGTGGGTTCGAGGTGTATCGACGCCAAGAAGGTTTGACCGTCACGTGGGAAACGACGACCGAGGTGGGCGCGGTTGCCTTCCGTCTTTGGCGCCAAGAAGCGAACGGGGCGCTTACGTGGGTCGGTGAGGTGGCGGCGGCGCCGGACGGCTCCCCGCACGGAGCGCGGTACTTCCTTCGCGACGACACTGGGCCTGCGGACGGTTCCGTCGAATACGTCCTCGAAGAGCGCACAGTGTCTGGCGGTAGCGTGCAGTACGGGCCATTCGTCCGTTCACCTGGGCTCGTGGACCCGCGCTCTTCGTTCCTGCCAATGCGGGCAAGCCAAGGCCGTGTACCGCACCCAGTCACGCTCCAGCGCCTCTCGCGCCCGCGCGCCGCGCAGCCGATGCGGGCGTTTCGGCGCAAGAATGAGCAAGGCCCGGTAGCCGCGGTACTCGTGGTCGATCAGCCAGGCGTCATCGAGGTGGATGCGGCCACGCTCGCCGAGGCGTTTGAAACCAGTAGCGACGCTGTCGTGAATCTGATTCGCTCCGGCGGACTTCATCTGCGGCTCCTCGGCGAGTCGGTGGCGTGGCATACGGTCGACGACGGGGCGGCACTTCGGTTCGTGACGTCCGAGGTCCGCTCGCCGTTCTCCGGCAATCACCGGTACCTGTTGTCGATCGAACCGGGCGCGCAGATGGAGGCCCGCGTCCTCGTCGGAGGGGCGGCCACCGAGCCACATACGTACGTCGAGACGCGGCGGCTCGAGGAGAACGTTTTTCCGGGGCCGACAGGGGGTCCCGATCCGAGACAGGATCTTTTCTTCTGGCACGCGCTAGGCCCCGATGACCAGGCCGTGATCCCCGTGCCCTTGCCCGCGCTCAGCGAACCGGCGGCGGATGAGCTGCGCGTCTACGTGCATGGCGCGACGGAGCATCCCGAGCAGCCGCATCGCGTCGAGCTTCTATGGGACGGGCAGAGCCTCGGCGCTTTCGACTTGTTCGGAAGAACGCGTCACACGATCACCGTGTCGCTCTCGGGGGTTCCGGCGGCACTCGAGAACGAGCTCGTCGTGCAGCATCATGTGGCCGGGGACGCGCCGCCGGTTCTCTACGTCGATGCGGTCGAAGTGGATTACATTCGCGGCGCCGAAACGGCCGAGAGTGTATTTCGTTTTGGCGGAGCGGCGGACGGAGACCACTCGGTCAGCGGGCTCAGCTCGGACACGGTATATCTCTACGACGTCACCGACCCTGCAGCGCCCAAGTACTACGGCGAGGTGCCCCTCGACGAGTCAGGTCGGCTCCGCTTCGCCGCGCAAGGGACGGGTCTTCGCTTCCTAGCGAACGCGCCACAGAGCGTCTCGAGCCCGCTCGAGGTGACCCCGCACTTCGCGACCGACCTGCGTGTCACGCAGCACAACGCGGATTACGTAGTCATCGCCGCGACCCATTTGCTTGGAGAGGCGCAGGCGCTGGTCGATCTTCGTGAAGCCGACGGCTATCGCGTCTTGCTGGTCGACATCGAGGACCTGTATTGGGAGTTCGCCGACGGCGAGGCCGATCCCCTCGCAATTCGACGCTTCCTGTCGTTCGCGCGGGGACATTGGGACGTGGGTCCACGGTTCGCCGTGTTGATCGGCAAGGGGAGCCTCGACTACCGCGACCTGTTGGGTCTTGGCGGCAACTGGGTTCCGTCCGCGCTAGCGCCCACCGACGGCGGCCTGTTGCCCTCGGACTCGATGCTGGGTGATCTGGTCGGCTTCGACGGGGTGCCGGAGGTCGCGATCGGCCGTTTGCCGATCAGCACCGCGGAGGAGCTCGAGCGCGTCGTCGAGGCGATCCAGTCCTTTGAAGCCAATCATCAATCGCTGGACGCCCTGTTCGCGGCCGATGATTCCTCGCACGCAGAGTTCGCCGCCGCGGCCGAGATCCTTGCAGGGTGGACGGCCCCCGGGCGCACACAGACGATCGATCTGAACATCGACGCCCTCGAAGACGCCCGCGAGCGATTGTTCTCGATGTGGCAGGGATCGTTGGCCTGGGTGAGCTACGTCGGACACGGCGGGCTCGATCGGATGGCGACCGAAGGCTGGCTGGCGTCAGAGGACGTCCCCGCTCTCGCGCAGATGCAGAGCGTGCCGGTCGTCCTCGGCTGGAGCTGCAACGTCAACCGATTCGACATTCCGGGCTTCTTCTCGCTCGGGGAGCAGCTGGTGACGGCGGGAAGCAGCGCTGGGGTGTTCAGTGCGACCGGCTGGTCGAACCATGTCGACACCGACGCCCTTCGGACCGCTTTCACAGAGGCGGTGTTCGCCTCGGACGCCGAAACGATCGGCGATGCCATGATCCAGGCGCACCAGGCCGCCCGCGGCGCGCCGGTGTCCCTTCATCGGGTGTACATGCTCCTCGGCGATCCGGCACTCCGCCTGCGTATCGCGAAAGCGCAACCAGACCCGGATTCAGAACCAGACCCGGCCCCCGACCCCGAGGTCCCGAGCGAGTCCGTCCGGGGGCCGAGGACAGGGAGTGACCTCGTCGACTCGGGTTCGGGCTGCGCAATGACGCGTCCAGGCGCCGCCCGGGCACCGGTCCGTCCCTACCC